>JAQTNW010000048.1 GCA_028713655.1 Candidatus Methylacidiphilales bacterium
TTGTGTTGTTTTTTTAAACTGGACGCAAAACGCCGACGCGGTCGGGAAGCCTCAATTGGCTGCAACGCTTTTGATCGGTTGGCGCGTGCCGGCAAGAAGTTCCCTCGCCGCCTGGATGCGGCGGCGAATCAAGGCTTGGTGCGGAGAAAGTCCGAGGTGCTCCTTGAATTTATCGTGCAAGTGAGGCACCGACCATCCGGCAGCCCGGGCCAGTTCCCGCAGTCGAAGAGGTTCGGCATGGCGTAGATTGACAAGCTCCATGGCGCGGCGCAGCTCCACCGGCAGACCCCTTTCCTTTTGACTGCGCATGTGGAGTTCAGCCTGGAAATGCAGCCGACTGATGATGTAGCGCAGCAGCACCTGGGAATCAAAGGACTCGTCCGCGTGCAATTGCACCACTTCCTGGGTAAAGCGCCGCACCTCGCCCATCTCTTCCCAGCGCGTAATGCGGGAAACGCGCCGTTTTCGGATCTCACCGTCATAAAATCTCACCGCGAGGCAACTGTACGGGTCGTTAAAATCGCTGCGTCCAATTGTGCGGTCGCCCGGTATATGCCAAAGTAATGTTCCTGGAGTGGCCTCCTTCCATTCTCCATCCGTCTCGACCCAGCCTCGCCCAGACGTAATCAGTTCAAAACATTGCTGGCCATTTTCGAACAGGTGAGCGCTTGGATGGCAGCCGGGACGTTGATGATAATGCGACACGGCCAGCAGTTGTGAGCGCATGGGAAGAGGAAAGCCCCTTCTGCTTTTGGCGGGATTGTTCCGCCGAACACGATCCGAATTTTTGACAACAAATCCTAGTTTTTTGATACAATCCATCGTTGCAGATTAATTACACCCATTATCTAATCAAATAAATCCTATTTTTATAAAAGATGAAAAAATCCACGGAAGTTCGCTTTGGTTTTATTGGGGCGGGACAAATTGCCTATTACGCCGCGGACGCGGTCAAAAATCATCCCCACGCCAGACTGGTTGCAGTCCAGGATTTGAATGAACCCCGGCGGAAAGCCCTGCGCGAAAAGCATGCGGTAGATGCCGACTATGCCACAGCAGAGGAACTGCTTGCCGACAAGTCGGTGGATGCGGTCTATATCGCCACCCCGAACAAGTTCCACGCCCCGCTCGCCATCCAGGCCCTTGAGGCCGACAAACATGTCATCCTCGAAAAACCCTTTGCGATGAACATCACCGAAGCTGAAAAAGCCGTGGCCGCTGCGAAAACTGCAGGGCGAATTTTGAACATCGGAATGAATCAACGCTTTCCCGCCGACTCTCAAAAAATCAAGCACTTGGTTGAAACAGGCGCGCTCGGAGAAATTTATCACGCCAAGGCCTATTGGCTGCGCCGTTCCGGAATCCCGAAGCTCGGCACCTGGTTTGGAAACAAGGGACTGGCCGGCGGCGGATCGCTCTACGACATCGGCGTACACATGCTCGACCTTTGTCTTTATACGATTGGCAACTTCGAGCCGGTATCGGTCGTCGGCGCGACCTACACCAAATTTGGCAACCGGGGCCTGGGCGAAGGCGGCTGGGGCATATCGGACCGCTCCGACGCCGCCTTTGACGTGGACGATTTCGCCTCGGCTTTCATCCGCTTTTCCAATGGCGCCACCGTGACGTTGGATACATCATGGGCCTGCCACCAGGCGAATGGGAACCGCGATAACGTGGAAATCTTCGGCACCGAAGCCGGCGCAACGCTTCGGCCCGCCCGCCTTTTCAGGGCCGGCACGACAGCACCCGCCACCTATGAAATCCTTGACGAGATTAATGTTCCCTTGAAGATGCCGCATCAGGAACGGTTTCATAACTTCATCAATCACCTGCGGGGCGAGGAAGCTCTTTGCGTGACCACGGAACAGGCGCTGGTTGTGCAGAAGATCCTCGACGGCATTGCGGAATCCAGCCGGACCGCGAAAGAAGTCCGGATTCACTGACAAACTTTATCCTCAAATCAAACACAGGAGAGAAAGAAAACATAACATGAGCAAGGCGTTGGATTTTGGAGTTCAGAGCTGGTGTTTCAGGCATTTTAAGACCAATGCGGAGGTCGCGCAAAAGGTCCGCGAAATCGGGTTGGATAAAATCGAGCTGTGCGGCGTACATGCCGACTTCCACAATCCCGCAGTGTGGAAGGATGTTGTCAAAACCTACAAGGATGCCGGGATCGGCATTGTTTCCATTGGTGTGGAAACTTTGGTTGGGGATGAAAAGGAACGGGACCTCTTTGAATTTGTTGCAAGCACGGGAGCCAAACATATCTCGGCCCACTTCAGGGTCGATTCCTTTGCCCAGGCTATCAAACGGACACAAAAACTGTCGGACGAATTCGGCATCCGGGTGGGCATCCACTGCCACGGCGGCTACTCGTTTGGAGGGCAGCCCGATGTGCTCGATCATTTGATCAAAATAGGCGCGCCGCAAATCGGCCTTTGCATCGACACCGCCTGGTGCATGCAGATCGGGCCGCATCCCGGCAATCCCATCGAATGGGTCAAACGTTATGCGGGGCATATCTACGGCATTCACTACAAGGATTTTATCTTCGAGCGGAACGCACAATGGAGGGATGTCGTCGTGGGCCAGGGCAATTTGAACCTTCCCGGATTCGTCCATGCGCTGAATGAGCATGGCTTTGACGGGATGTCGGTCATCGAATACGAAGCCGATGTCGAGAATCCCTCCCCCGCGCTTGCGCAATGCGTAAAGGCGATGAGGAGCTGAGCATTTACGGCAGAAACAATCTCTGATTCGGCGCTTTATTCATAGTGATACCGGGCTTGGGCGATTTTAATCATTTCGCCTTCGACTTTATAAACAAGCCGATGCTCATCGGTGATGCGGCGCGACCAATAACCGGAAAAGGCATGTTTCAAGGGTTCCGGCTTTCCGATGCCTTCGTAGGGACTGCGGGAAATGTCCTTAACCAGTTCGTTGATTCTCTTGAGGACTTTTTTGTCTGTCTGCTGCCAATAAAGATAGTCCTCCCATCCCCGCGAGGAGAATAAAACACTCATTCCCGGACCAATTCTTGAATCTGCTTTTTTATCCCCTTCCCACTTTCGAGTTCGGCAATCGACTCCATCAAGCGGCGCGCATTGGCAGGGGAGCGGAGCAAATAGGCTGTCTCCTGCAAGGATTCATAATCCTCCAATGAAATCATGACCACGGCCTGGTCGCGGTTCCGGGTAATGATAACAGGATCATGATCGAAACAGACCCGATCCATCGTGTTCGCCAGACTCTCGCGTGCGGCGGTGTACGTGATTGCCTTCATATGGACAGAATACTGTGCATATGGGTTGTGGGTCAAGATTATTTCATTTTAGGGATAAAAAGTATTCGCCAACCAGGCATTCAGTATAAATACTATTCCGATTCAATGGACAAATACCGCACATGGAGCCTCTGGCTTCGCATCGCCATTCCCTTCCTTCTCTTTGTCGTCATTGGTTCGATTGTACTTTGCGCCTGGCTCTATCTTAACGCCCAACAGGAGTCGCACACCGAGTTTGCCACTCTTGCCCGCGTCAATGCCGGGTTCATTCATTCCTCGCGGCTTCCCACAACGGAGCGGATGGCGCAGGAACTCGGGCGCATTCTGGATCTCGACGTTTATTTCCGGCAGACTGGAAAAGAAATCATCCCGCCTCTGCCCGGGGACTTAAAAAAACGCGGAGCAAGCATCTCAAGCCTTTCACCGGCTGACGGCGTAGTACAGTTGGAATCTTCCATTGAAGCGGTCAGCGCGCCCATCGACGCCACATGCGATCTCATATTTATCCGCCCTGTTCAGAAATTCGAGCTGTTGCAACGCCCGCTCACCCTGGTGATACTGCTTTCATTCTGGGTGTTGTCGCTGGTACTGGCGTGGACGCTCACCCGCGGCGTGGTGCGCCCGCTTCGCATTCTCGCATCACGTCTGCCTCATATTGAAACGGACGATGTTCTTTCGCTGCCCGGCATGGAAAGAGACGACGAGATCGGCCTGCTTGCCCGCGCCTATCACCAGACGCACAGCCAGCTTTCCCTTGAGCGCCAGCGTCGCGAAAAAGCGGAACGGCTTGCCCTGCTAGGCAGGATGGCCACGGGGCTTGCCCATGAAATCAACAATCCGGTTTCCGCCATTCGAATGCACTTGCAGTTGATGGAGGCCTCGAAAAAATTGGACACCTCCGCCATCCCTCTCATCCTGGGCGAAACCGCAAAAATCGAGAGCCTTATCAATCAATGGATGTTTCTCACCCGGCCCGCCCCGCCACAAATTTCAACCGCCAACATCGGCGAACTCGTCGCAAGTGTTGTGAAGTCACTACAACTGCAAGCCGACCATGCGCGCGTCACGATTGCCGTGGACATTGCACCCGGTCTCCATGCCGAAGTGGATGCGCGCAGAATCAGCCAGGCTCTGGGCAATATCATCCTCAACGCGATCCAGGCCATGCCCTCGGGCGGCACGCTGCGGATCACAGGCCATGCCGATAATGGAAATGCCCTGCTCACTTTTGCAGACACAGGACGCGGCTTTTCCGAAAACGCGCTGCAACATTATGCGGATCTTTTTTATTCTGAGAAAGAAGGAGGCATGGGCATCGGCCTCAGCGTTTCGGCTGAAATTATAAAAGCGCACGGCGGCGCCATCGAAGTTGCCAACCTGCCTGCCGGTGGCGCATGCGTCTCCCTTGCACTTCCCGCATCCAACCCCTCATGAGCCACATCCTGATCATCGAAGACGAACATGCGCTTGCGTCCGCGCTTAAAGCCGTATGCCAGCGCCTCGGACATGAAGCTGTCCTATGCCCTTCGGGTCAGCTCGGTTTGGACGAATTGGCGCGCGGCGAATTCTCGCTCCTCATCCTCGACATCGGCCTTCCGGACATGAGCGGCCTTGCGGTGTTGGAGGAACTGCGCCGGAATAAGCGCCCGCTGCCAGTCCTTGTTATTACCGCACACGGCAATCTTCGAAATGCGGTGGCTGCAAAAAAACTCGGCGCCGAAGCCTATCTGGTAAAACCTCTGGATCTCCAGGAAGTGGAAAAAAATCTGCGCCAATTGCTGAATTCCACACCCGCCGCCCCGGCACCCGGCCGTCCGGCCAGACCGGATGAACCCACATTGCTTGTCGGCGCCGCGCCCTGCATGCAGCGTTGTTTTACGGAAATTGCCCAAGCCTGCAGTACTGGAGCACCCGTATTGATCACCGGGCCCACGGGTACCGGCAAGACCCTTGCCGCCCGCGTGATTCATTCCAACAGCTCCCGGCGTGAGGGGCCGTTTATTACCCTGCATTGCAACGCATTCCCCGAACAGCTTCTGGAAAGCGAGCTCTTCGGGCACGAAAAAAATTCCTTTACCGGCGCACTCGCCTCAAAGGAGGGGCACATCGAACGCGCGCGAAACGGCACGCTTTTCCTCGATGAAATCGCCGATATCGCGCCGGCCGTGCAATCCAAACTCCTTCGCTTTGTGGAGGAACGTATTTTTCTCCGCGTCGGAGGGCGCGAGGAAATCCATGTGGATCTCCGGCTGATCACCGCCACCAATAAAAACCTGCGCGAGGAAGTCCGGGCCGGCAGGTTCCGGGAGGATCTTTACTACCGCCTGCACGTTTTGGAAATTGAACTCCCCGCGCTCAACCGCCGCACGGAAGATATTCCGGTAATCGCCGCCGTCCTGCTCGGCGCAACAACTCCGGAACGTCATCTCCAGCTTGCTCCCGAAACGCTTGAGATGCTCCGGCGTTACCAGTGGCCCGGCAATGTGAGGGAACTCCGCAATGCGCTGGAACACGCCGCCGCCTATTGTTCCGGCAGCGTCATTTTCCCGCAACATCTGCCCGTTGAAATCCGCGAACACCGCAATGCCTCCGGCGCTGCCGATGCGTTGGATCTTGCGATCCAGGATTGGCTGCGGCAGAGCATGCCGGACGCCCGCGACTATGCCCATCTGCGCGACAAACTCGAAACAATGCTCCTCAAGCATCTCCTTTGCCGCTTCGACAACAAACCCACTGTGCTGGCACGCGAGATGAACCTCAACCGCGTCACCCTCCGCAAAAAACTCCGGGACCTATTCCAAAATGATCCGGAAAAGGCTGATTGAAGTGAAGTGCGAAAGTTATCCATTTGCTCCCGATAAACGGATGTTTTCTATCCTCGTATTAACCCGGTGCGGTTTTGCTTTGATCCCGGCATCTTGATTTTAAAATTATTTCCAGCCCATTGCTGCACATTGTTGTCTCCTCCCGTCCCTTTGTGGATGCGGGTTCGCGACGATAGCAGGCAACTGATTCCGGATAAAGTCGCGGCCGCCCGCAGGACGCAGGCGCGTGCTGGCATGCTGGTTGCTATTCAGCTTGCCTCATGAAATTAAAAGCCTGTTCGATCTCTCTATTCACACTTCCAGCCCTGATGCTTTTTGCCGCACCCATGCCGGCGCAGGAGTCAAACACACCGGCCAAATTGCCGCCCGATATTGTTGTCACAGCCAGGAAAATAGAGATCTCCAGACCGGGTTGGTTGCAGGAAGAGCAACCTGTGGGCGCCTACGGCCAGCCGGAATGGACGACGGCCCGGCGTTTCCCCGGCACACGCGTCTATCTGCAACAAACACCCTGGAACACGGGCGTCGAGCAATGGGTGCGGTTCCGCCACTTCCGCGACGGCAGCAACGAAGCGCGGTTCCAGGAGGAATTCGAGGTCGGCCTCCCAAACCGATTCCAGCTTGATCTCTACGAGACTTGGGGGATGGGCCAGGAACGCGGTACGTATCAGGACGAGTACTCCGCCGAAATTCGTTATGCTCTGGCCGACTGGGGCAAGATTCCGTTGAACCCCACGCTGTATCTCGAATACGCGCAGCACGACCATGATCCGAACACGATTGAAGGCAAGCTGCTGCTCGGCACCGATATCGCGCCGGGCTGGCATTGGGGATTAAATCTCGCAGTTGAACAGGAATTGAACGGTCCGGACGACACCCTGCAACTCACAGCCAGCCAGGGCATCAGTTACTCGCTCATTGACGGGAAACTGGGCGCAGGCATCGAGATGGAGTATTCCCATGAGACTGCGTATGAGACCCCCGTTGCGGATTCATTTTTGATCGGGCCCAGCGTGCAGTGGCGGATCACGCCTTGGATGCATCTTGATTTCGCGCCGATGTTCGGCGCCACAAATGACTCGCCGGAAGTGCAAACCCTCCTCGTGTTCGGCATTGATTTCGGCTCAGGCAATGACAAGGAACGCTACGAGCCAACCTCGCGCCGGGGACACTAATTCCGTGCTTATAATATAATAATGGGACGAGACAGCGCTCGTCCCTCCATCCGGCTTGCCGTCAGTTCCGGCTCCAATCCAACATCCGCTGAATCGGCACGCGGGCGCGATCCATGAGGTCGGCAGGCATCTCGATCTTTGGCTCCAGCGTCTCCAGAGCCCGCACCATCTTTTCCAGCGTGTTCATCTTCATGTAACGGCAATCCGCGCAGGCGCAGGCATCCGTTGGACCGGGTATAAACGTCTTGCCGGGCAACTCCCGGCGCAAACGGTGCAACATGCCCGACTCCGTCACGATGATAAACGCGTCCGCATTGGAGGCCCGGCAGTACTGCACCATCTTTTCCGTGGAACACACCTCGTCCGCCAGCATGCGCACCGCACGTGTACATTCCGGATGCGCGACTATCGGAGCGTCAGGATATTTTTCCCGGATTTTGCTGATGCTCTGATGCGTGAATTCGATGTGAACATAACAATTACCCTGCCAGAGCTCCATCGGCCGCCCCGTTTTTTGCATCACCCATTCCCCCAGATTCTGGTCCGGGACAAACAAAATCTCGCGGTCCTTCGGCACCCGTTCCACAATTTTGGCCGCATTACCCGAGGTGCAAATCACGTCGCTCAACGCCTTGACCGCAGCCGAACAGTTGATATACGCCACGACATATTTTCCCGGATTGCGGTCGAGGTGGGCCTTCAACTGCTCCGCCGGGCAGGAATCCGAAAGCGAGCAGCCAGCGTTCAAATCCGGCAGAATGACAGTCTTGGACGGGTTCACGATCCTGGCGGTTTCCGCCATGAAATGAACCCCGCAAAATAAAATGACATCCGCGTTGGTCTGCTGCGCCTGATAGGACAAGCCCAGGGAATCGCCGACATAGTCCGCGACTTCCTGGATGCCGGCAGTCTGATAGTTATGAGCCAGAATGACGGCATTCCGCTCCTTTTTGAGCTCGAGCACTCGTTTCTGCAAAGAATCCATGGAATAGTGTAGAAGCGGATGGAGATGCCGTCAACTCAGGCAATCGCCCGCAGGAGGAACACATTTTTAACGCAAAGAGCATAAGACGCAAAGGCGCAGAATTACATCTTTTCCTGCAGCATCACTGGCAGCATCTAACATTTTCTTGTCACCTGGAATCTGTTCTGGCTGTCCACAGCGGCATTCTTTCTAAATTCTGTCATTGCTGGCGTTGAGAATTGAGAGCTGACACCATTCACATTCATGGCTGGAGAATATTATGTTTATAAAACATCAGTAGTGTCCGGCTAACGGACGTGTTTTGAGAGGTAAAATGGGTGCTCACGATTTCAATTCTGGAATGTGCCTAAGCTCAGTGGATGCACACAGGCCAGATTGTTTTTGCCCAACTCATGGAGCATGTCCCGCACTATTCCTTCCAACGCATCGTCCGGCGTTACAACGGAGAACGGCGGATGCGGGAGTTTTCCTGCTGGGATCAGTTTGTATGCATGGCCTTTGGTCAACTGACATTTCGGGAGAGCTTGCGAGATCTGGAGGTTTGTCTGCGTTCGCGCCCGGAAAATCTCTATCACATGGGAATTCGCGGACGAGTGAGCCGCAGCACATTGGCCGATGCCAACGAGCGGCGCGACTGGCGCATCTACGCCGAGATCGCAACCGTGTTGATTCGACGGGCGCGAAAACTCTACGCTCAAGACAACTTTGCCGTGGAACTGGAGGCCACCGCTTACGCTTTGGATGCCAGCACCATCGACCTGTGTTTGAGTTTGTTCCCTTGGGCGCGATTTCGCACCACCAAGGCCGCCATCAAGGTCAACACCCTTCTGGATTTGCGCGGCTCCATTCCCAGTTTGATCTCGATTACCGAGGGAAAACGGCACGAAGTCAACTGGCTGGACGATCTGATTTTCGAGGCCGGGTCCTTCTATATTATGGATCGGGGCTACCTCGATTTCAAACGGCTCCATCGCATCGGCCAAGCTGGCGCTTTCTTTGTGATTCGCGCCAAGGAGCGCATGCGATTCTGTCGGCTCTATTCTCATCCTATCAACACGGCCAGCGGGGTGCGTTGCGACCAGACCATTTCTCTGACCGGCCAATACAGCGCCATCGATTACCCCGACAAACTGCGGCGCATCCGCTTCTACGACACCGAACAAAAACGAGCTCTGGTGTTTCTGACCAACAACTTCACCCTGCCAGCAGACACTATCGCAACGCTCTACAAATGCCGCTGGCAAATCGAACTCTTCTTCAAATGGATCAAGGGCAATCTCCATATCAAGCGATTCCTTGGCAACTCGCTCAACGCCGTCAAAACACAAATCTGGATTGCAGTCTGCGTTTATGTGCTGGTGGCCATCGTCAAAAAACAACTCAAAATCGATTTGAGTCTTCACTCCATTCTCCAGATTTTGAGCCTCAACGCCTTTCAGCAAGAGCCTCTCTATGAACTACTTATGAAAAACTATCACAAATTCGAGCCTATATATGATTCTAACCAGTTGTCATTCAAGCACTTTTAACCGGACAGTAGTGATGTTTGACATACTTTGCTCTCGTCTCAACTTCGTTCATGGCTCCAGCGTGACTCCACTCAGCAGGGCAAACAACGGTTCGTTGATATAGAAGTTTGTCTTGCCCATTTTCTGTTTTCGCAACAATCCGATCCTGGTGATCTGGTTCAGATATTTGCTCGCCGTGATGCGGGAGACTCCCAACTCCCGCTCCACATATTCAATCTTTGTGTAGGGATAACGGAAGAGATTGTTCAGCAAATCCTGACTGTAGAGCTTCGGCAACTGTTCCCGGAGCTTGTGCTTTGTCTTCAGCATCAAATCGCGGAAGGCTTTCACCAGGACAATTGCACTGCGCGAGGTGACAGCCACGCCCTTTAGCAGATAAAGGCACCACTCCTCCCAGCGACTCTCGTCCCTCACGGTTTGGAGGAGCTGATAATAATCCGCCTTGCTCGTCGTGATGTAGCGGCTCAGATAAAGCACCGGCAGGTCCAGCAGGCCTTCGCGCTGGAGCATGAGCAGGTTCAGGATGCGACCCGTGCGCCCGTTCGCATCGTAAAAAGGATGGATGCTTTCAAATTGATGATGCGCCAGCGCCATGCGCAGCAAGGGATCGAGGCCATCTTCGGCATGGATGAAATCAATCAGGTTCCCCATGAGGGATTCCACCTCGGCGGCATCCTGTGGGGGTTCATAGATTACCCGGCCCGTGATCTCGTTCTTCAACACTGTGCCGGGCAGCTTCCGCAATCCCGCCCGGTTCTGCTCCAGTTCCGCCTGCACGGCCAGCACCGTATCAAGCCGGATTAGACCTGATTTCCGCACCGCTTCATAGCCGACGCGCAGGGCAGACACATAGTGACGCACTTCCTTCGCCGCTGCGGAAACGGACGACTCCGGCTGTGACGCGTAAAGTTCGTCGTGCGTGGTAATGATATTTTCGATTTCGGAACTGTCTTTCGCCTCCTGGATGCCCAGTGTATCCAGCAAAATCCCCTGATTCGGCAGCGATTCGCAGAGTCCCTTCAGTTCGGCCAAATACCGGTGTGCCTCGGCCAATGCTACCCAAATGGTACGGGTCTCCAGCGTGGAGAATTCCTTGAGTGGCAGAGGCGATAGGGTGGACATATACAGGAAACTGCTATTTTCTTATCACGAGTATCCCATCATGTAAAGAAAACACTTATTCCCTTAACATGAATATCGCGATATGTTGAAAAAACGAGGATTGCAACAGTCGCTCATCCATCAAATCCCCGAAGGCTCCGTAGATATCTTCCAGTTGATCCAGTCCTGCCAATGTATGTTTCAGCTTGCGCTTGCTGCGCCCAAACAACAATGGCCCAAATTCCTTGAAAAACGGGGTCATGCTCATGCCCCCAAATGCAGCACTATCCGTACCGCCATGCCAACTTTCGCCACCCTGGCTTAACTTAAGTTAGTGCCATTCACTCCTGACCCCATTCCCATCAAACGAAATTCTTGGTACTAGTCACGGTACCGGAGCTGTCTTTCTCCACGATTTGAACCCGGCGGCCCAGGCCGTCATAATACAAGATTCACAGATTCATTTTGGCTTGTATTTTTGGCATGAAACAAGCAAATAGATGCCCATTCCAATTAAACCAATTCCATAAATCCTTGCTTGGGTTCCAGTAATACTTACACCTCTGGTAGCCTTTCCTGTACCAACAGCAAGGCTGCCACAAAGAATCATCAGGACAGCCAGCAATTTCCACCATTTAATAGGAAATTTCATTATCACTTGGTAAGCTGTTCCCATAGACCTTTTATTGCAGACACAATCATTGCCAATGGGCCTGTGTCTGCAGTTGGAGGATTCGGAGTGGGGTCAAGAGCAGCAAGCCCTACTTCCACAGCAGTCCTATCCCCGTTTACCCTGTCGTCACTTCCCTTCATGTCGCCCGCGCAGACCCCGCCGGTCCATTGGAAAATCCCACGATGATTGTTCCGGGTTTCCCTCTGCGGCCTTCACCCATTCTCAAGGGGTTCGGCTGCCGGTTGTTATTCTCTCTTTCGAGGCTCATCTTTGCGGTTCACCTATATTGCGACCTGAAGGTTCGACCCCATGCCTGCTCCCCACCCCGCCTCGCAGCGACGCAGTTGGCACGGTCTTCGGTGCTGAACCATCTAACTGCACCGGCGGGACTCCCACCCGCGTTGACGCCAGCTTCACGGGCGCACTGAGAATTGAGAGTTGACCCCAATGACTGATTAGACAAGCAGGCCGCCGTACACTATGTTCAAGCTAACTTAACCCCTTTTTCAACAGCCTCTCAAGCGTTGACCCCATTCATTCATTTTCAACGATTGCGGTTACTGAGGCTTTCTAACGCGGCATTGAGCATCTCATGTTTATTCTCAGCACTTGAAGTGGCTATTCTTTCCTTCAACTTTTCAAACTCGTGCAATTCGCCTCCAATTAGGTCATGTTCAACAGCAAACCGTTCGAGAAAAGCTATGAGCAAATCCCCGGCTTTCTGCATTTCACTTTCTGTGGCAATGATACTCCATCGACACGACTTGCTTCCCTTGGCAATTGTTTCCATCAGCGCCATTCCGCTGCGCCAATCCTTTATGATTTGATGAGTTGGTAAATTCGGCAGTCTTTTAGTGAGCTCAGAAATAACAGCAGCTTCGTTTTGATCAAGGGCATTTTTAAGTTCTAAGACGTATTTTAAAATGTGCTCCGAAGTTTCCGATCTTTCCTTGCCTAGGGAATAGTGCAAGTCCAAAGTCCAATCACGAGAAGCTTCTGACAGATTTGGAATTATATAAGTTAGCAGTTCCAGCCAGTAAACTCCGTTCGGCAGGTTTACTCCTTCAAAAATGATAGCCCTGGATTCTTGCAGCTCCATTTAAAGATCTTTTAAGGCTCCCCAAGCATAGGCTCCCGCATCGCTCCCATACATTTTGGAAACAGCTAGTGCTGCATCCATTATATCAGAATTGTCAGCACTTTGACCGGCGTTCAGAGATGACTGAATATTGTTGATGGCTCTGGCAAAATCTTTGGCTGAAGCATTGTCTGGGTCTAACGATACCGCAATACTAACTATCCCCAACGCAGCTAAAGCTCCCCTTGCTTTCCTCAGATTTCTACCAACGGCACCCACACCAGACTTGTCTTCACACTTTTCAAAAGCATTAGAGACAGCTTTGCGCATTTTGTCATATTCATTTTTATCTTTCATCAAGTTACGAAAGCTATCCTTTGCCGCATTTAGATCAAAATCATGTCCTGGTTTCGGACCAACGAATATATCTCCATTTGCTCTAGGATCAACTCGATAGGTGATGTTGCCATCATGAAGTGCAATCCCTGACCATCGTATTCGTATCGAGCGAATCCGAATGGATCGATTCCTCCAATCGGGTCATTGGCAACGTAACCATACAGGTTAATCCCCCCTGATTCAGCAATTGGATCTCTGGACAGCCACCTTCCCAGATTAGCGTCGTAGGCGCGAAACCAAGTCAAATCCAAGCCACTGGCAGTGTGAGAGTAATATCCCGCATACTGGAAGTCGGCATCCAAATCGCCTGACAGTTTGGTCGTGCGTCCATAGGGATCGTAATCGTAGCGGGCATGGATGGCACCTGTGCTGTCGGTCATCTCTCGAACTGAACCAAGATGGTCCAGGGTGTAGTAATAGTTTGTCCCACCGATTTGTTGTCCTTGGATAAAGAACCGTTTCGTGACATTGTTCGAGGCATCGCGTTCCTCGGTGGGCTGGCTACCGTTGGACCAGATGAAATTTTTCATGGAAGTGACGCTACCGGAAGCGTTCTTTTCCACAATTTTGATCCTCTGTCCAACTCCGTTGTACGTAAACTCGGTGCTCGTATTATCCGCATAGGTAATCCTGGTCAGCCGATTCAAGGCGTCCCATGTGTAGCTCTTCTGTCCGTCGTTCAGCAGGTTGCCATCGGCATCGTAAGTCAGCGTTCGTTGCAGATTGTTGGCCACTGTCACTTGGTAGGTGTTGGTCCTTACATTCCCGGAAGCGTCAGTCGCTTCCACAGCCACGTTGTTGGCGCCCGGTTGCATCTGCATATAGGTCTGAAATTTGTTGCTTTCTACATTCACTGCGTCCCCAGCCACTCCTATGGAGATTTAAGGCTCAAGATAATTTTTCTCGGTAATCCATCCCAGTTATTTTCCTGGCCATTAATAACCACATTTCTGAGCATGATATCCAAATTATTTCCATCTATAGACAACTTAAAACGACCCGGTAAAACTGTGGTATCTTGAAACACTATTTTACCTAGTGGCAAATCATGTTCCTTGCCATCAATTCTGATTCTTTGAGAAGGGCCTGAGATGCGCGCGCGCTGCCCCTGCAAAACAAGAATGAGTTTTCTTGAATCATTTTCCTGTCGAATTTCCAGTTCAGTTTCACCATTAATGCCAGAGTAGTAGGTTAAGACCCAATGGTTCCGTCCTCGAAAATATGATAATGCTAGATACGCTAGACAAGCCAAAAGCACTATATATAGTAGAACACGCCAGTAATTTAAGTTCGCTTTCATGGTGTCTCAAATGGAAATTTGACATTTCCTGCTCCATATAAACCAATCCCGTATATGTTTGCTTCCATGTCTTCTTGATAATCGGAGCTTGGAGAAAAGATTTCAGCCCAGTTACCTCCAGACGCCCCCAGTATGGCCGACAGCCAGCCAACAGCTTTTCCATAAGAACATTCCATATTATGCGCAAATTCCCTGACAGCAATCGCATGATGATCTGAATCATTACCTCCTTTTCCACGCATAGATTCTGCATATTCCATTGCTCTATTTTCATTGTAAAAAGGCGTCCTTATATCCCACCAATCGCCTGGGGCCAATCCGAATGGATCTCGATATCGGAAGGGGTCATTGGCGACATACGCATATAGATTGATCCCTCCCTCTTCCTCGATCGGATCCCTGGATAGCCACCTGCCAAGATCAGCGTTATACGCCCGATACAAAGTCAAATTCAAGCCGCTTGCGGCGTGGCGATAATATCCGGCATACTGAAAGTCTGCATCCAAATCTCCCGATAGCTTGGTTGCACGGCCATAGGGATCGTAATCATAGCGGGCGTGGATAACGCCGTTGGAATCGGTCATTTCCCGAACAGAACCCAAATGATCCAGTGTGTAATAATAATTCGTTCCGGCAATCTGTTCGCCTTGGCTGTAAAACCGTTTCGTGACATTGTTCGAGGCATCGCGTTCCTCGGCGGGCTGGCTACCGTTGGTCCAAACGAAATTCTTGGTGGATGTCACAGTCCCTGAACTGTCTTTTTCCACGATCTGAACCCGACGGCCCAGGCCGTCATAGAAAAATTGGGACGAGACGGCGCTCGTCCCTCCATAGCTGATCTTAATGAGCCGATTGGCGGCATCCCACTGGTAGGCCTGGCCGACGCCGTTGTCGGTCATGTTCCCGTTGTCATCGTAGGCAGGGGTTCGGGTCGCTCCCGCTGTCACCTGCACCTGCCAACTCTTGCGTGAAAACCTGGGTGGCGTTTGCGTGTCGAGAGCTTGAACGGAAATGGTGTTCGTACCCGGCTGCGAATCCACCCAAGCCTGGAATCGGTTCTGGCTGTCCACAGCGGCATTCTGGCCATTGACTGTCACAGTGCCCGTTTTATCCAAATAACCTTGAACATTCAACTTACTTGTTCCGCCATTGAGTCCTGTCAGTTGGTTCAAGTTGTTGAAGCTGCCGCTGTCGTTTTGGACGCTCTGGCCCGCCGGTTCACACTGCGCAGCCAAACGATTGCCCGAAGCATCGTAGTTGTATGAAAAAGTCTGGTTGAGCACCGGGGGTGTGCCGGGCGTCACGTCACGCAGGCCCGTGAGCTGATCGGCCTGGTCGTAATCCAGCATCCAGACATGACCGGAGCCAGAAGCCAACCGAGATTTAACGCGAAATTGTGGATGCAGCACAAGTAATGGTGTGCGGCATTGCCCGATTTTTTGTGGTCCAGCACGGCGAAAAGATGATCCGCTTCTGTGTCGAGTATTTTCACCTTGCGTAACCGCGCAAAGGGCTGGCTGCGGAATGCACGTTCCTTTTCCACTCGAAAAAGCAGGGTTGAAAGGGACAAGATACCCCTGTATGCTTCCTTCAATGAAATACAGCGACCGAATCACGATGGAACCCGGCAAATGCGGCGGACGCCCTTGCATCCGGGGCTTGCGTATTCGAGTCAAAGATGTGCTCGAACTCTTGGCGCATGGGGCTTCTTGGCAGGAAATCCTTGAGGACTATCCTGACTTGGAAGCAGACGACATTCAAGCCTGCTTGGAATTCGCTGCTGCGCAGCATGACCATGTTACGGTTCGTGCGGCGTGAATTTCCTGATCGATAATCATCTGCCAAATAATCTGGTGCCCTGGCTCCAGAGCAAGGGACATGTTGCAACACATGTGCGTAGCCTGCAGATGAATCGCACTCCGGACGCCCTCATTTGGCAATAACCAAGATTGGGCGCAAGGTGGAACGCCTGGCGCTGCACGAAGGCAAGACGCTATCGGATGTTGTCACGGCGGCAGTTGAAGCTTACGGCTGATGATCGAGGGGATCCACGCCGGCTTTGGCGATTTATGCTCGTTCTTCTCCCGCCGCGTCGGGCTTGAAACTTACAAATCCGCCAAAGGACGGATTCGCCGGGTGCGAACTTGGATTGAACCACGGATAAATACGGATGAACGCAGATTATAAAATTTCCACAAATGGATTTTCCATTTTGCGTTTTTTGCGCCTTTTCGCGGCAACTGCTGCTGCCTTCGTCTGAAACTCTACTTCGATTCCAGCCGCACGCATCCGCTCAAGCGCAGGAAGACCCAAATCACGGCAAGCGTTATGCAGGAGTCGGCCACGTTGAACGCGGGCCAATGCCAGTTGCACGGCGCAAAATAAAAATCCGCAAAATCCACCACATAACCCAGCCGAAGACGGTCGCTCAGGTTGCCGATGGCCCCGCTCACAAACAGGGCGCCGATCAAATTGGTCTCGCGCAGATTCCAATCGAACGTGCGCGCATAACGAAAGCCAATCACCAGAATAAGGCAGACCACCAGGCCCATGCGCAGATTATTGCCCTGGAAGAGTCCGAAAGCCATTCCGTCGTTGGCCACAAAGGTCAGATTGAAAAAGGCCGGGATCACGGCAACCGAACGTCCGGCCCAGTAATGGTGCAGAATCCAGATTTTGCTCGTTTGATCCAAAATCAAAATTGCGGCAACCAAAATCCAAAACATCAAGCGCGGGCGGGAACGGACGCCCGGTCCTGACGATTGGACATTCGCGGAAGAATTCATCTATCTTAATGCCGTCACAGCTTCAGTGCAACGCACGCAAATTTCCGGGTGCTCCGGATGGCTCCCCAAATGCTCGAAATACTTCCAGCAACGCACGCATTTTTTACCGGCGTCGCGGCGCACCGAGATCGCCAACGACTCCCCGGGCTCAAGTTTTACCTTTGAAACAATGAGAACCTCTTCCAACAGCTCGCGGTCACTGTCCGCCAAACCGGAGCCGCCGATCACAACCTGCGCTTCGAGGCTTTTCCCGATTTCCTTGGCCTGCCGCGCCTTTTCCAGGTGTTCGTTCACCCTGGATCGGAGTTCCAGGATTTTTTCCCAGCGCGCCGCAAACGCTTCCGCGCCGGGCAGCCGCAGTTCCCGTTCCTTTGGAAATTGGCTCAAGTGAACAGAGGGACGCAGCAAGGCGCCTTCAGCTTTCCTTCCGTCTCTGTCGTCCTGGAAAAATTGCCAGGCTTCCTCTGCTGTGAATGGAACAATCGGCGCCAGCAGCAAAACCAGGGCTTCGTACATTTCATACATCACGGTCTGCGAAGCCCGGCGTCGCAGCGAGGACGCCGCATCACAGTACATCCGGTCCTTGGTCACATCAATGTAGAAGGCTGAAAGATCCACCGCGCAAAAGCGGTTGACCACATGATAAACCTGGTGGAACTCATAGGTTTCATAGGCCGCCCTGGCCTGCCGGATCACATCCTCCAGCCGGTTCAACACATACAAGTCCAGCTCCGACAATTTATCATCGGACACCCGGTCCTTCGCCGGATCGAAATCGTACAGATTGGCCAGCAGAATGCGCAGGGCATTGCGGAACGAACGGTAGGTGTCGGTGACAATCTTGAAGATTTCCTCGGAAAACGGCACGTCGTCGCGGTAATCCTGGCTGGCAACCCAGAGGCGCAAAATGTCGGCCCCGAATTTATCGACAAATGCCATCAGATCCGTCGGTTTCTGATAGGTGTTGGATTTGGAGAGCTTCTTGCCGTCAAGATCCACCACAAACCCGTTGGTCAACACTTCCTTGTACGGCGGCTTGCCATAAACCGCCACCGAGGTGGACAGGGACGACTGGAACCAGCCGCGGTGCTGGTCGCTGCCCTCAAGGTACAGATCCGCTGGAAAGCCCAGCCCCGCACGCCTGCGCAACACGGCTTCATGGCTCGATCCGGAATCGATCCAGACATCCAGGGTATCCCTGCCCTTTTTCAGGGAAGGATCGATCTCCAGCAGTGCGCAAATTTCCTTGTCTGATTTTTCAAACCAAAGATTCGTGCCGTGTTTTTCCACAAGGTCGGCAACTTTCCGGATCAAATCCCCTTCCATCACGGAACTGCCGTCAGCCTTGTAAAACACAGGGATCGGAACGCCCCAGGTGCGCTGCCGGGAAATGCACCAGTCCGGACGCGTGGCAACCGCGTTTGCAATGCGGCTTTTGCCCCAGGCTGGGACCCATTTGACCTTGTTGTTGATGGCATCAAGGGCTGGTTGGCGAAAGTCATCGACCCGGATAAACCATTGTTTGACCGCACGGAAAACAATGGGCGTCTTCGAACGCCAGCAGTGGGGATAGTCGTGGGTAAAGCTTTCTTCCGTCCACAAAGCCCCTTTCTCGCGCAAAAGATCGCGCACAAGCGGATTGGCTTTGAACACATACTGGCCGGTCAACTCCGGCACTCCGGCTTCCGCCGTCAGGCAACCGCGGTCATCCACCGGCGATAAAACAGCCAGGCCTTCGCGCTGGCCGAGTTGATAGTCATCCTGGCCATGCCCGGGCGCGATGTGCACCAAGCCGGTGCCGGTTTCGCCCGTGACAAAGTCAGCAACATAGACCTTTCCTCTCCGATCCAGGAACGGATGCTGATACTCGGCATCTTTTGCCAGCGTTTTGCCTAAAAAATGTTTTTTGGGTGCGGCGTTTCCAAAATTGGGGATTTTCGGCGTCAAGCTTTGCGCACAAATAATCGTTTCACTGCCAATGCCGTAAGCGTGATAATCCAGATGCTCGCTCACCGCAACCGCCAGGTTGGCCGGCAAGGTCCAGGGCGTTGTCGTCCAAATCAAAAGCGCTGTCCCTGGCGGGACCTCCAGTTTGGCGGCGCTTTCTTTCGTCAGCGGGAATTTCACATAAACCGACAAGTCCGTTTTCGGCTGGTATTCCACCTCCGCCTCCGCCAAAGCAGTCTGGCAACCGGTGCTCCAATAAACCGGGCGCAGGGCCTGATACACCATCCCCTTATCGACGATCTTGGCAAAAAGCCGGAGCACGTCCGCCTCATACGGCCCGTCCATCGTGATGTACGGGTTGTCCCATTCCCCGAAAACTCCCAGGCGCTTGAATTGTTGCCGCTGGATGTCGATATACTTCCGGGCCATGGCCTCGCATTTTTCGCGGATTTCCAGCGGGTCCAACTGCCGTCCGCCGTCGGCGAGTTCCTTCATCACCTTGTGTTCGATGGGGAGCCCATGGCAGTCCCAGCCGGGAATGAACGGCACATCGAAACCGCCCATGTTTTTGGATTTTAGGACAATGTCCTTCAGCGTCATGTTCAACGCATGGCCCATGTGGGCATCGCCGTTGGCAAAGGGAGGGCCGTCGTGCAAAATAAAGCGGGGGCGGTCCTTTTGAGTCTCCCGCAGGCGTGCATAAATATCCGCCTTTTCCCAAGCCTGGTATAAAGCGGGCTCGCGCTGGGGCAGGCTGGCCCTCATCGGAAATCCCGTTTTGGGCAAATTCAAAGTGTCCTTGTAGTCCATACGAAAGGAGAACACGCTAGCCTGCTTATCTCACACCTGTCATGAAAATTCTCCCCTTGGCATTTTTTGCTCGCAAGCAGGAAAGAAAGCTCCGGGGATAAGCAGGCTTTAGCCCGGATGTTCATGCACCCTGTCTCAACCCAACATTTGGACAAGAGACTCTACAGGGGTTTTTAGACATCCGGGCTAGACGCATCTGCAAAATCGGTCAATCATGCAGGCTGGTATAACGTCCAATCACAAAAGATGAATAGCCGACGCTCGTTTGTTTTCTGGGACCCCTCCGGGCGCCGCTGGCCGCGCTGGAAACGCCGGGCTTTCACCGTTTCGGTTCTCCTGATTGCGGGGCTGGTGCTCTTCATCCGCTCCATGCTGAGTACGCCCGCCCTGCGGGTGCCCAAGGAAGTGGAACGCATGAAAGCGGACCTCCGGGCGTATTCCCCTCCGGCAGCACCCGGGGAAAACCAGGCAACCAAACCGATTTGGCTGGGCTTCCAGCGCAAACTCCTCGGCCACCGCATCCCCGCCCTTCCTCTCAAACCCGTTCCAGACCTCCGTCCGTTGGAAACCGTGCATCTGGGCTTTGTCGCGGAATGGGACCCTAACAGTTTTGAGTCGCTGAAAACGCACGGGGAAAATCTCACCCACGTTTGCGTCGAATCCCTGAACCTGAGCGACCTGGAAGGCAACCTTGACTGCGACCCCCCGGGCGAAGTCCGGGAATGGACCCGCAGCAAGCGAATCCCCCTGCTTCTGATGCTGCAAAACATCCGCGGCAGCGAATGGCAGCCAGAGCGCGTGGAAAGCCTGGCCATGGGGCCCCCGGAACGCCGCAATCATTTTATCACAGGCCTGTTAACCGCGCTCGAGTCAACCGGCTGCGACGGCATTGTCGTGGACTGGCAGGAAGTCGATCCCGGCTATAAAAATGGCCTGACGGTTCTCTTCACCCAAATGGCCCAGGCCCTGCACGCCCAGAACAAGGAGCTATGGATCTGCATCCCGGTCGGCAACGATCTGGCGACGTACGATCTCGACGCGCTCTCCAGCCATGCGGACCGGTTCATTGCCGTGCTGCATGATGAAAATTCCGAGCGCGACCAGCCCGGCCCCATCGCATCCGAGGACTGGTTCGAGGGCTGGCTCAAAACACTCACCAGCTACGGACAGTTGGAACAGTGGGTCATTGCCGTCGGCAATTACGGATACGACTGGCAGGAAGACAGGGCCGGCGCGCAAACACTTTCGTTTGCGGATGTCATGGTCCGGGCCTCACATTCCGGAGTCACCAATATCACAAGCTCTGCCCCGGCTTTCAACCCGCATTTTCACTACGAGATCGGCAATGAAAAACACACCGTCTGGTTCCTGGACGCCGTCACCGCCCTGAACCAACTGCGCGCAGCGGCCGACTTTGGAATCGGCGGATTTGCCATTTACCGGCTCGGGCTTGAAGATCCCGATATTTGGACTTCGTTGCAGGCATGCAAGCTGCCGAAATTGACGGCTTCCCAGCAGGAGGAACTCGCCAGCCTGCAGCTTGAAAACCGCGTCGGGCATGTGGGGCGCGGGGAATTGATCCAGGTGGAGGAGCCCGGCCATGCGGGGGAACGCATTCTTACGGAATCGCAGCGCGGCCTCCTTGCCACACAGTACAAACAGCTCCCCGTCCCCTGGACCGTATATCACCAGGGTGGCGATAAACCGGATGACGTCACCCTGACTTTTGACGACGGCCCCGATCCCAAGTGGACCCCCAAGGTGCTTGATATCCTGAAGGAGGAAAAAGTACATGCGGTCTTTTTCCTGGTGGGACGACAGGCGGAGCGCTACCCCGATCTTGTCCGCCGCATCGTGACGGAAGGCCATGAAATCGGCAGCCACACCTTTTTCCACCCGGACCTTTCGGAAGCGTACCCGGAACAGGTCCGGCTTGAGTTGAACAGCACGCAGCGCCTGCTGCAGGCCATCACGGGCCATTCCACCATCTTGTTCCGCCCCCCCTACATCGCCGACTCCAAGCCCAGCAGGGTCTCGGAACTCCGCCCGCTGTTGCTGGCACAGGAACTTGGTTACATCATTCTGGCCCAGGAAATCGACCCGCGCGATTACGAAAAACCCGGCGTGCATGAAATCCTCAAGCGGGTGCAGGAACAGCGGCCTCTTGGGAACGTCCTTTTGATGCATGACGGCGGCGGGAACCGGCAACAGACCGTCGAGGCTTTGCCGCAGGTCATCCAATACCTGCGCGAACGCGGCGACCACATTGTATCCGCCAGCGAGTTGTTGGATATTCCACGCGACGAACTGATGCCTCCCGCCCCGGCGGAAAATTCGTCCCTGGACCAAATGGCCAGCGGCTGGGGCTTTTTCTCCATCCGGTATTTGGAGGAATGCCTCTGGGCGCTGATGATTTTCGGCACATTGCTGGTCTTGATACGGACTGTCACGGTCGTGATCCTGGCGTCCCGGCAAAAACTGGACCAAAGCGCAGACTGGCTGGATTCCCCTTTTCATCCGCCTGTGAGCGTGGTCATCGCCGCCTATAACGAAGCCAAGGTCATCAAAAACACCATCCGCTCCATCCTGGAGAACAGCTACCCCGGATTGCTGGAGTTGGTCATTGTGGATGATGGCTCCAGCGATAATACGAGCCAGGTCATCGAATCCGCGTATGCCGGGCGCCAGAACCTGCAGGTCATGCGGCAGGAAAATTCCGGCAAAGCCGGCGCGCTCACACATGGCCTGCGCGCGGCAAAATATGATATTCTGGTTTTTGTCGATGCCGATACGCAGCTTGCCAATGGCGCCATTCAATTGCTAATCCAGCCGCTGGAACAACCGGCCGTCGGCGCCGTTTCAGGACAGGCCCGCGTCGGCAACAACACGCGCTGGCTCGGCCGCTGCCAATGGCTGGAATACATCTGCGGCTTCAATCTGGACCGCCGCGCCTATGCGTTGCTGGATGCGATCACTGTGGTGCCGGGCGCCATCGGAGCCTACCGGCGCGAGGCCATCGAAAAAGTCGGGGGATTCACCCACGACACCCTGGCGGAAGACACCGATTTGACGCTTTCACTTCACCGCGCGGGCTACCAGGTGGCTTATGCCGGCAATGCCATCGCCCACACCGAAGCGCCTGAAAGCATCCGTTCGCTTTTCAAACAGCGCTTCCGCTGGGCATTCGGAACCATGCAATGCCTGTGGAAACACCGGGACATGCTCTTCAATCCGCGCTACCGCTGGCTCGGCTTTTTTTCCCTGCCCAGCATCTGGATTTTTCAAATTATCCTCGTGGCATTCATGCCATTGGCGGACCTGCTCGCCGTGATTGCGCTGGTACAGGGGGCCGCCCCAGTGGTCTGGATTTATATTGGAGTGTTCATGTTTACGGACCTGTTTCTCGCCGCGCTGGCATGCTCCTTCGAAGGCATGCCCATCGGCCAAAGCTGGCCCATCCTGCCCATGCGGCTGCTCTACCGGCCTCTGCTTTCTCTCGTCGTCTGGAAATCCATCCTCACCGCCGTGCGGGGCGTACTGGTCGGCTGGGGAAAAATCGAACGCACCGCCTCCCCCATGCCACCCTTATGAAAAACTTTTTTAAATACCAGCCGCTAGCACTTACTATCCTTCTTTTGCCCGGCCATGCCTTCGCACGGCCCGTTCCCGCCCCTGCCTTGCCCCCGGATAAAAGCAACGGCATCCAATTGGCCCTGCCTGCGCAGGGTGTTTACACCGGCGCGTACATCGACTTCGGGGAAACAGAGGACAACGTCACGCTTGAGCGCATCATGCGCTTCGAGGAACTCGTCGGGAAAAAGCAGGCCGTCATTGCGTCTTCCAGTTACTGGGGGCAACAATCCTTCCCAAAAAAGAATCTGGGCATCATCCGGCGGCACGGCGCCATGCCCCTGGTTTTTTGGTCGCCCTGGGACAAGCCCTACGAACAAAACCGCGGCCCCGACCGGTTCAACCTGGACAACATCCTCGCCGGCAAATGGGACGCCTATATCGACGCCTGGGCCGATTCAGCCAGGGAATTCGGCTCGCCCTTCTTTGTCTGTTGGGGGCTCGAAATGAACGGCACTTGGTTCCCGTGGTCCGGCTATTTCTACCGGGATAAAAATGCGCGCAACGAGGACGAAGGCTGGACTGCCGGGGTTGAGAAATACAAAAAAGCCT
>JAQTNW010000049.1 GCA_028713655.1 Candidatus Methylacidiphilales bacterium
CGCCTACGAAGCGTTGCCGGAAGCGCGCGAAAGCTCGATACCGCTCGGGCGCAACATGGACGGCTGCCGGATCGGGTTTGACCTGGGCGGCAGCGACCGAAAATGCGCGGCCCTTATTGACGGGAAGGTGGTTTTCTCCGAGGAAGTAGCATGGAACCCGTATTTTGAGAGTAATCCCAAATATCACCTAGATGGGATCAACGACAGTTTGCGCCGGGCTGCCGCCGCGCTCCCTTGCGTGGATGCCATTGGCGGAAGCGCGGCCGGCGTCTATGTGAACAACGAGGTGCGCGTGGCCTCGCTTTTCCGCGGAGTCTCAAAAGCGGATTTCGAGCAGCGCGTAAGGGGGATCTTTTTCGAGTTGAAAAAGAACTGGGGCGACATTCCTTTTGAAGTCGTCAACGACGGCGAAGTCACGGCCCTGGCGGGATCGCTTTCGATGAGGGACAACGAGGTGCTGGGCATTTCGATGGGAACCAGCCAGGCCAGCGGTTATGTGGACCCGCACGGCCATATCCTCCCGTGGTTGAACGAACTGGCATTCGCGCCGATCGACTACCGCGAGGACGCTCCCGCCGACGAGTGGTCGGGCGACATCGGCTGCGGCGTGCAATATTTTTCCCAACAGGCCGTGGCGCGATTGGTCCCCAAAGCCGGGATTGCCGTGAAAACTGGTACGCCGCTTGCCGAAGTGCTGGTCGAAGTCCAGAAGCTAATGGCGAAGGGCGACGAGCGGGCGCATGCGGTTTATGAAACCATCGGCGTTTATCTGGGTTACACGATTGCCCATTACGCGGAGTTTTACAAGATCCGCAACGTGCTGATCCTTGGCCGTGTTACCTCAGGGCAAGGCGGCGAAGTCATCATCGAAAAAGCCGACGCTGTTTTGCGCGACGAGTTTCCAGAACTGGCGTCTTGCATCCGGCTGAGAACCCCCAACGAGCAGGACAAGCGGCACGGTCAGGCCATTGCGGCGGCCAGCTTGCCGAAAATTGAAAAGCCCATTCTATGAAACTAAATAATCCGGGAGCCCGCGTTTTCATTCCAGACGCCACGCCCGAGGAAGAAGCGCTCCGGCGCATTACCCACCTCGGAATCGGCGCGCACCAGGACGATTTGGAATTCATGGCCCTTCACGGGATTCTTGCGTGTTTCCATAGTCCCTCCGAGTGGTTCGGAGGGATCACCTGCACCAACGGTTCCGGAAGCTCGCGCACGGGCTCGTACGCCGATTTTACCGACGAGCAAATGCAGGCGGTGCGGCGCAAGGAACAGGAAGCTTCCGCCGTGATCGGCCATTATGGCGTAATGGTCCAGCTTGATTATCCAAGCTGCGCTGTCAAAAGCCCCGGCGATCCCTCCCTCAAAGAGGATCTGAAACGGTTTTTGCAAGCCGCCCGGCCGCGCGTTGTCTACATGCACAACCTCGCCGACAAACACGACACGCATCTCGGCGTCGCCATCGCGGCGCTGGAAGCCATCCGGGAATTGCCCGCCGAACAGCGCCCGGAAACCGTCTACGGCTGCGAGATATGGCGTTCCCTGGATTGGATGCCGGACGAAGACAAGATAGTCCACGACGTCAGCGCCCACGAAAACCTCGCCGCCGCACTCAACGGCGTCTTCGATTCGCAGATTGCCGGAGGCAAGCGCTACGACCTCGCCACGCTCGGTCGGCGGCGCGCCAACGCCACCTTCTTCGATTCCCACGCGACCGACCAGTCGCAGATGGTTTCATTCGCCATGGATCTCACATCGCTCGTGACCGATCCGTCGCGCGATATCATCGAATTCGTTACCGCCCACATCCGAAATTTCGAGGCCCAGGTCCGGGCTGCGCTCTCCAAGCGGCTGGGCATTAGCTAACCACCAACTCGTTTGTTTCCCACCATGGAAGTCATCATCCAACCCGACGCCCAGAGCGGAGCCCAACTCGGCGCGCGGATCATTGAACAACTCATCCGAACAAAGCCCGACGCCGTCCTCGGCTTGGCCACCGGCGGCACTCCTGTTCCGCTCTACTGCGAACTCATCCGGATATACCGCGCGGAAGGGCTCGATTTTAGCGGCGTCACCACGTTCAACCTCGACGAATACATCGGCCTCCCTCCCGAACACCCAGCGTCATACCACCAGTTCATGCACATGTATCTCTTCGATCATGTGAATCTTAAAAAGACGCGCATCCATCTGCCGGACGGAATGACAAAAGACATCCCTGCGTTTTGCCGGGAATACGAAACCGCCATTTCCAAGGCCGGCGGCATCGATCTTCAACTGCTCGGAATCGGCCACGACGGTCACATCGGCTTCAACGAACCAAGTTCGTCCCTAGGATCGCGTACCCGCATCAAGACGCTCACGGAAAAAACCGTAGCCGCAAACCGCCGCTTCTTCGCATCGACCAAAGAAGTACCCCAACATGTGATCACCATGGGCGTGGGCACCATCATGGAAGCGCGCACCTGCCTGCTTCTGGCTTTTGGCGAGGGGAAGGCGGAAGCCGTCGCGGCAGCAGTCGAAGGTCCCGTCACCGCCATGTGCCCCGCGTCCGCGCTGCAATTTCACCCCCAAACCATCCTTATCGCCGACGAACCCGCCGCCGGATTACTCAAACGTGCCGATTATTACCGGCGTGTCTACGCCCACAAACCGGCATTCCAGCAATTCGGCAAAATATAAGATGATGTATTCTCCCTTCAAATGCCCCAAACTTCCTTCAATTCCATTGAACTGGCCTGATGTTGACGCAGCGTTTGACGGGGTGCCTGGGCTGGATTTTCGACAGGCATGGCGTGAAACACCCGAGGCCCGGTTTAGGCCAGCAGTGGCTCGTTTGGCATATCATGACCGAGGACTTTGCGTTTTGGCCGAATTGGAGGATATCGATGTATTCAATCCCGTTTCTGGCTTCAATCAGCCCGCTTTCCTAGAGGGTGATGTCGTCGAAGTTTTCGTTCACTCGAATGTGGATCGTTACTATGAAATCCATGCTGCGCCCAATGGCGCCCTTCTCCAACTTAAGCTTCCGGTTGGCTGGCAGAAAATGACACCTTCGCCGTTTAAAGGAAACCCATGGGATGACGCAATCGCCTCTCCCGTAACTCGCGTGATGACCCGGTTGACCTCCAATGGCTGGTCGGCTTTCCTTGACATCCCTTTTGAACTCCTTAATGCACACCCCAAGTCTGGTTCACTCTGGTCCTTCGCCATTTGCCGGTATGATTATACAAAGGGGTGGCCCGATCCGGTGCTATCTTCCTCCGCCGCTTTATCCAAAATCGATTTCCATCAGATAACGAACTGGGATCAACTCGTCTTTGTCTAGCCTCGATAAATTATAGAAGACCGGGCTGGAGAATCTTGTTCATAAATTTTCAAGAAGCGCTTGACACTTTTTTCCTAATGTTATAAATAACACTCCTTCCCTGCCTCTGTTCCCCTATACACGATGCTCCCCATATATCCGCAACTTGATTGCCACGCTGGCCCTCTGCAATTTCTTCCGCCCATTTCTAGGCCAAAAGCCTGGGCGGTAGTGTTTGCTTCTCTCCGGTTTCGCCGTGAGAATTTGAGGGCAGCGGCCAGGGTTTATGATGATCTTGACGCGGGGTAATGTGAATCTCGCCGAATAAAAATATCCGATAACTGCTTACTAGAGCGAAACTACACCCCAGAAAGAGCTTGGTATAATTATGAAAGAATTAATGAAAATAGGGATCTTTATAAAGACGCCCTGCCTTCGGTATTTCCATTTTGCGCACATGGTTTTCGCCGTGCTATTCTGCATTCCGTTTCTTGCTTTCGCGGCGGCTCCCGGCGGCGATGGAACGCGCGTGACCGTGGCGTCGGATGGACAGACGGCCTTCAAAATTGTTGTCTCCCCCACCGCGACCGACGAGGTCAAAAAGCACGCCGCCGATCTTGGGGACATGCTCGGAAAGATTACTGGCGCGAAATTCGTGACAGATGTGGGAGACGGCCGGGAGGGGATTGCGGTCGGTAAGGCTGCGGATTTTCCGAAGGCGCCTGTTGACGGACGGTTTAACCCGCTTGATCCGCTGCGCCGTGACGAATATATCATCAAGACGCATGCGAAAGGAGTCTGGCTCGTTGGAATCAGCGATATCGCGGTTGGACATGCTGTCTGGGATTTTTTATACCGGTTGGGCTACCGGCAGTATTTTGCAGGATCCAATTGGGAGATCATTCCCGCCAAGCGGAATCTTGATGCGGCCATGGATGTCTTTTCAACTCCGAGTTATGTGGTGCGCGATATCCACTACCAATTCGGGACATTTCCGGAAAATTACGAACTCTACAAAAAATGGTGCGTGCGCAACCGCATAAAATCGGGTTTCGTTCTCCGAAACGCCCACATGTACAATGTCATTGTTGCGCAAAACAAGTTGGCGTTTGCAGTTCATCCGGAATATTACGCGCTCTGGAAAGGCGTGCGCAACTCACCCAAATTATGCATATCCAACCCTGAATTGCGCAAGTTTGTGGTCGACTTCGTCTTGCGCTACTTTAAAGAGCGTCCTAATGAAGAGAGTTGTTCCCTCGAACCCACCGATGGTGACGGTTGGTGCGAATGCGAGGAATGCGCCAAGCTGGGCGCTATTTCCAACCGGACAACCCTGCTGGCAAACGAGTGCGCCGCTGCGGTTCGAGCTGAATATGGCACAAGCAAATACATAGGCATGCTCTCCTATTTTAGGCATTCCGTCCCGCCGACATTCAGCGTCGATCCCCAGGTCATCGTGAGTGCCTGCACTAGAATGTCGGCTAACATCCCTGTAGATGAGAGGATTTCGGGTTGGCAAAAACAGGGCGCCAAGGTGGGGATTTATGATTATTACAGCGTGACTGACTGGCATCGCGATCTGCCGAGTATTCCGGGGGGGAGTTGCCTCGATTCCATAGCGGAAAACTTACCGCGCTATTATCGTGAAGGGGCGCGATTCTTTCAAGCCGAGTCGGGGGATAACTGGGCGCCATGCGGTCTCGGCTATTATCTGGCCAGCCGCTATCTTTGGGATGTATCCGAGGCGGGCCATGCAAAGGAATTGAGGTATGAATTCCTCAATCTTTGTTTTAAGGCGGCATCTAAGCCATTGGGTGAATTCTATCGCCTGCTCGACGGCGGGGACGGCACCACAAAACGCTATCTCCAGCTGGATGACTTTGTTGGGCGGATGTATCAGTTATTGGACGAAGGGAGGAAATTGGAAGCCGATCCGGGAGTCCAGGCGCGGATTGATGATCTTATTCAGTATACTCATTATGTGGAGTTGTTCCAAGCATATGCCGCCCTGCAAAGGACCAAGGCGCCTCGTCAAAAGGAGTTCGAGGAACTGATCAAGTATATTTACCGCATCCGCGGGACATGTATGGTGCACGGCTGGGCGCTGACGCAAAGCATGCCTATGTATGAGAAAGACGTCACTCTTCCGCCAGAGGCAGCCACTTTAAAACCAATAGGACAGAACCCGTGGAGAGGCGCCGCGTCGCTCAGTTCGGAGGAGATCACTCAGATATTGGAGAATGGCATAAAGGCGAACTCCGTTCTGCCGTTCAAAGCTGCTTATTACTCAAAGGATCTTGTTCCGGCAGCCAAGGTCCTCCATCTGCCGACTGTCTCGCCCGGAAAGTGCTTCATCTATGGTTGTCAGAACTGGTTTACCTGGCTCGATCCGAACGAACAGCGGTTCAAGGTGAGCGCACCAGGCGCGCCCGGCACCGGCTTCAAGATAAAACTGTCGCTGTATGCGTTGAACAATCCGATCGGCTATGGCCGTTCAGTGGTCGAAAAAGAGTTCGACTTTCCCAAGGCTTCCGCTTCGGCTTCAAAAAAAGTTGAATCGAACGAAATAAATGTGGAGTTTGTGTCACCATACGCTGGCTTGCACCGCCTTGCATTCTCCTGGCTCCCGCAGGTGCTCCGGCAGGCTGAGGCGACCGGCGTTCCATGGACCATTGATGCCTCGGCCAATTTCGTAACGTCTTCGGACATGTATTTCTACGTCCCCCGCGGTACAAAGATCGTCGCCGGTTGTGCCATCGGGGCGCAAGGACGCGCTGATCAAGGCGTCATCAAGGACCCTATGGGAAACGTGGTTTTTCAATTCAACCGGCTCAAGGAGGAAATCGTCAAAAATGGAAGAGCTAACTTCCAGGTGCCGGTGCCGCCCCACACAGATGGATCATTATGGAAGATGGAAGGGATACTCCAGCAGCGCAATCTTCTTAACGTGCCGCCGTATTATGCGCGATCCGCGGAAGAACTGCTCTTGCCGATGGAAGTCGTGGAACGCGACGCAAAAGGTGAAACAAAATGATGATGTTGAAGGCGCCACTGATGCGCACGGAAGATAAATTGAACGAAAATTTTTTCTAAAAACGAGACTGGAGATTGTTATGCAATGTGAAAATAGCGGAAAAAGGTCCGGACGGGTGAAATCGCTGTATCTGGGGTTCATTTGTTTAGTTGGGGTGATCGCACTCGGGACTGCGAGCGCCCGGGCCGACGTGACCCTCGTGAAAAACGGACAGGCGCAAGTCGTGATCTTGGCCCCGACATCGGTCATGGTCCCCAACATTGTCCTGCCGCTCACGGCAACCGCCGTCCAGAAAACGGCTGAAACGCAGCGTCAAATCCTGCGCGAGTCGGTCAATGACCTAGCTTCTTATCTGGGAAAAATGTCCGGCGCCAAAATCGAGATAGTTTCCCTGGATGCGGAAGGGAACACAGAACCCAAAGACGGCCGCCTGCCTATTTACATCGGGGCACTTGCGGAAAAGAAATTCGGCCCCGTCAAGCAAACCGCGGCATACAAGCAGGGTTTTCGCATGGTGGTATCCAAGGGGGGCGTCGGGCTGTTCGGTGAAAGCGAAGAAAGCACATCCTACGCCATTTATGAAGTACTCCACCGGCAGGGCTGCCGCTGGTTTATCGCTTCCGAACTGGGGGAAGTCATCCCTTCCCGCCCCACCATCGCACTGCCGGAAACGGACTTCGCCGGGGCGCCGGGCACCTGGTACCGGGGCATTTGGTATTCCGATGCCGATTTCAGGCGGCGCAACCGCATGGGGGGGCAACCCATAGCCGCCAGCCATGCGCTGGAACAATATGTCACGGAAGCGCAGAGGAAAGAGCATCCGGAGTGGCGCGCCATCATTGGCGGCCAACCGCACGCGTCACGCCTCAAGTGGAGCAATCCCGGCGTGCAGCAGGCGGTTGCCGACGCTATGATCGCCCAGTTGGACAAGCGCTACATGCCTTCTATTTCGATCTCGCCGGACGACGGCGGCGTTTTTGATGAAAGCGATGACAAAGCCTGGGACGCCGGGGACTACGATTCCGTGATGGCGGGGCCTTCCATTACCGACCGCTATATTAAATTCTGTAACATCGTCGCGGAGAAAGTCGCCCAAAAATACCCCGATGTGAAGCTGGGCTTCCTCGCCTACGTGCAATACACCCAGGCGCCAGTCCGCGAAAAGCTTCACCCGAACCTCGTGCCGATGTTCGCGCCGATCAACTACTGCCGCGCCCACGCCATGACAGACGCCTCCTGCCCGTCGCGGCAGCACGTCAAGAAAATCCTTGAAGGCTGGTCCAAAGTCTGTGGTGCCATATCCTACTACAACTACATGTTCAACCTTGGGGAATACTCGGCGCCCTATCCGATGATCCACCAGATGAAAGAAGAACTGCCGATCATCTACGCCAACCATGTAAAATATTGGCAGCCCGAAGGCATGACCAATCAGGATCAGATCATGCCCGGCCACTATCTCAGCCTCCGCAAGGCCTGGAACCCCAACGAAAACTCCGATGCCATCCTCGACGAATTCTTCACGATGTTCTATGGCAACGCCGAAGCGCCGATGAGGACATACTGGACCATGTTTGACGACCAGTGGACCAACGTGGATGAACACGCCGGAGGCGGATGGGATTATGTTCGCCGGTTCACCCCGGAATTCATGAAACAGGCGCGGACCGTGATGGACGGAGCGCTGGCGAGTTGCCGGAGCATCACCGAATACCGCCGCGTCAAGATGCAGGACGCCGCCTTATGTCAGTTCGAGCGCTGGATGAAGCTGCTCTGGGACCTGAACTCGGGAAAACTCGCGCGTCTCGGGCCGGAAAGCCAGAAGTGGATGGGAAGCCAGCTTCACCTCTCAGAGGAATACGCGAAACAGTATGCGTTCTCCGGCGTGTCCTGGGAGCCCGTGTACAACGCCGCCGCGCTTTGGATGCGGGACTGGTTTCAACCCGCATACCTGGACGCCACCCGCATATTCAAGAACTTCCGGCTTATTTCAACACCTTTGGCGGACTGGAAGTATTGCGTTGACAAGGCAAAATCGGGAGAACAGCAGGGGCTATTTTCCGCCGACTTCCACGACACCGACTGGAAGACCACAAAGTTGGGCGTGGACATGTGGAGCACGCTGGGGCTTGCCGACTATTTTGGGCCAGTGTGGTACCGGGCTTCAGTGAAAGTCCAGCGCGTTCCCGAAGGCAAAAAAGTCTTCCTGTGGGTCAGCCGCGAGGATGGCAACGTCAAACTCTGGGTCAATGGACAACATGTACCCTACGTCAATGACAAGGGCGAAGCCCAGGAAGAGTTCAAAAATGGCTACGGCAAGCCGCTATCGTTTGACATCACGGCAGCGCTCAAGCCGGGCGCGGAAAACCAGATCACCCTGCGCGGCACGCGCGTCTTCATCAACGAGCTGGGCACGGGCGGTTTGCTTGCCCCCGTCTATCTCTACAGTGAAAAATAAAAACAGATTAAAAAATAGTTTACATCGTCGAATTTTTGAGATACAGCAGTATTTAAGCAAATGTTATAAATAACATACCCCGCACCACAAATTATGAAAACCCCCTGCTCCCTCAGCGTAGCCGCATCAGCGGCGTTTCTCAGCCTCTTGCCTCTCTCTGCGATCCATGCGGCGAACGCGACATGGACCGGCGGCGACGGCACGGATGCGAACTGGTCGGGCGCGAACTGGACCCCTGCATCCGTTCCGAGTGTCGGCGGTACCGCCACCTTCAACGGCGCAGGTAATAGCAATACGAATATTACGGTGGGCATCATTTCCCTCGGTCAGATAATTTTCGACACGAACAGCGCGGCGGCGTACACCTTGGGCAATGGTACCATCACCACGAACGATGCCACGTCAACGGCTGTTTCGATGAAGAGCACGGTGACTCAGAACGAAACCATCAGTGCGAATTATATTCTTGGCACCACCGGCGTCGCGAGTAACACCACTTTCACCAATGACAGTACTGCCGGGCTGCTTACGTTGAGTGGCAATATCACTGGCGGTACTGGCGGTACTGGCGGCCTCAAAACGTTGACTATTTCAGGGGCGGGTAACACGGAGATTAGTGGTTATGCTTCCAAGGGGGGCGCAAGTTATCTCGCTCTCACAAAAAGCGGTGCTGGTACGCTCACCCTTTCTGGTACGTATAATTCAGGTGTTGCCAGCTCCCTGGCGGCTTTTACGATCAATAGCGGAGGAGGAACGGTGGTTGTGTCTGGCGCTATCTTAGGTGTTGGTAATACGTTCCTCGGGAATAACAGTTCGCTTATAATCAAAAATAATAATGGCAATGGCGGACTCAGTACAGGCACGATCAACGTTGGCGATGCAAGCAATGCTTGCAGCGCTACGATCCAGTCGCAGTTGTCATCGGTTATACTTTCAAATAATATCACTATAGGTAAAAACAGTAAAATAACGTTTTCGGGTGCAAACGATATTACGCTGAGTGGCAATATTTGTGGGAATTCTGAGAGTTCGGTGAATGGCAGAACCATTGCGAGTTCCATTACGGGCGGCAGTAAATTGACTATTTCGGGAACTCTTTCCGTCAGCTTTCGTCAAAATGCTTATAATAATACTATGACACTGGCTGGAACGGGCGATACGCTTGTTTCTGCTCGGGTTGTGGATTGGTTCTCTACGGGAGGATCAGGGGTGGGGGTTGGAAGTTACAACATAACAAACACCGGTATTACGACATTCTCCGGCACGAATAATATCTATGGTGGCACGACAACGCTCGGAGACGGCTCGACTTTGGCCGTCGCCTATCTTGCCGATGGCGGGATGGCCAGCAGCACAGGGACTTCCTCGGCAGCGGCCGCCAACTTGGCCATCACCAATGCCACGCTTCGTTATATTGGCGGAACCGCCAGCACGAATCGTGGCTTTACGATCGGCGCAGGCGCGGGAACGACGGCTGCCCTCAATGCTTCGGGTGCAGGCGCGGTCAGCTTTACCAACACGGCATCGCCGGTTTATGCCGACACAAATCTAGCGAAAACGCTCATCCTGACCGGCACAAACACCGGCCTCAACACTCTTGCAGCAAGCATCGCTGATAATGGAACGGGAGCTGTATCTTTGACGAAAGACGGCATCGGCACATGGGTGCTCTCCGGTGTAAGCACCTATAGCGGCAATACCACCATCAGTGGAGGCAAGTTGCAACTGGGCGCGGACGACACTACGAGTGCCCTGTCCGCGTTAAGCGCTATCGTCGATAACGGCATTTTTGCAGTCAACCGCTCCAACGACGTGGCACAGGGCACGGATTTCTCCAGCACGGCCATAACGGGCACTGGACAGTTTGTCCAGGCGGGCACGGGTAAGACGACCCTCAACGCCGCCAACGCCTTTACCGGCGATGTCAGCGTCCAAAAAGGCATCCTTGCCTTCAACAGCGTGGCGGCCGCGGCAGGCGCACAGGCGCTGGGTTCGGGGAGCATGGTATACCTCGGCGTTACAGGCAGTTCCGCAGTTGCCACCCTAGATTATACCGGGGCGGCTGGTACGCTGGATAAGAACATCTACGCCATGGGCAGCGGCTTGAACACCGTGCGAAACAGCGGCGGCGGGCTTTTGATTCTCTCCGGATCGTTACAAAAAAACGGGACAGTCCTTGTCTTAAACGGCAACACCGGCGGCATCAAAGTGACAGGTGTGATCAGTGGGACGAGTGCAAATTCCGATCTCTATGTTACCGGCGGCACTACGACGTTAGCTGCGGCGAATACCTACAATGGACCCACTTGGGTCTATGGCGGCGGCACTCTGGTTAGCGGGATTGACAATGCCCTGCCGACCAATACCACGCTGGTGCTTGGCGGAACCAACGGCGGCACGGACAACAGCAGCAACACCTTCGACCTCGGTGGCCATAACCAGAGCATTGTTGCCCTGAACAGCATGGGCAGCGGCACCCAGACGGTGATCAACAGTGGCGCCAGTGTCTCCACCTTGGCGGTGACCGACGGCGGCACGTATAGCGGCGTCATAGCCAATGGCAACGGCACAACGGCGCTGTCACTTAGCGGCGGCAATCTTGTTCTTGGCGGCACCAATACGTATACTGGGGCAACCCTGGTGACCGGCGGCACGTTGAGCGTAAACGGATCACTGGCGGCAGGCTCCGCGGTATCCGTCAACAGCGCGACTCTGACGGGCAGCGGCAAGATTTTAGGCACTGTCAGCGGCACCAGCGCGACCATCAATGGTAACGACCTGACCATCGGAGCGACCACCCTCCACGATACCAGCGCCATCACGGGTAAAAACACCGTGGACAGTATCACCATCGCCACTGGTACTACAACCCTGACCGGCACCACCAAATCCATAGCAGCGCTCGTGGTATCCGTCGGTGCCACATTGAATGCCAACGGCACCGTTGATGGAAGCGCCACTATCAACGGGATACTCAAAGGCAACACCACGCTGACCGGCGACCTTGCTCTTATCGGCGGCACACTCTCGCCCGGCAACAGCGCCGGAATCACAACCGTCGAGGGCAACTTCACCATGGATGCCACCTCCACCCTGGTGGCGGAAGTGACAGGAACGACAGCCGGACTGACCTACGACCAAGTCAAAGTAAGCCAAAACGTCAGCTTGGCCGGCACTCTGGATCTCCGAACCCTGAGCGGCCTAACACTGGTGGGAACAACCATCACGCTGATCGACAACATCGACAACGGCAGCACGACGGGTTACTTCGAGACCATTCTCACGAGTGGCAGCACCTTCACGCTAAGCTCGGATGCCAACTACAAGTTCAGTGTGGACGGGGCGGATTACCTCCTAAGCTTCAAGGGCAACAGCGAAGGAGACAGTATCTTCAATGACGTGACCCTGACGCTCGTCCCCGAGCCTGCCACATGGGCGATGTTCGTGGGGGGTCTAGGGATGCTCGCTTTTGGTCAACGGCTTCGCCGTAAACAGTCTTAAGCGAAACAAGCGTCGCTTTCAGGAAATAAGTGAGCGTTTCATACACAATTCGGAAGACGAAACAACACTTTCGTGTGTAATCTCCGCCGGTAGATTTCGGAAACGGCATACACCTCGTCTCGCTTCTTTTTCCAATTCGTAAGAAGAAATGGAGAAATGAAGAATGATAGAGATTTCAGAAAGGCAGCTTATAAATACTAGATCCTTGTTACCTGAACTAGATCTTTGCGGGGTGCCTCGCCCGGTTTTTGACGCGAACCCGGACTGGATCGAACTTTACGATCTTGCCTGGAAGATTGCGGCCGAAAACATGGAGGTGCCCGACAGCCCCGGATGGCTCCCGCAGATGTCGTGTATGCTGGGTTCCGGCAAGATATGGCAGTGGGACTCATGCTTCATGGCGCTGTTCTCGCGCTACTCGAATGGGGTTCTCTCTGCCTTGAACAATCTCGACAACCTCTACCGACTGCAGCGGGCCGACGGCTATATCAGCATGGCCTATGATAGGGATAAGGAATGCGAGTCATACGGGGAAAGGATCAATCCCCCAATCTATGCATGGGTGGAATTCGAGCACTACAAACATGCGGGGGACAAGGAGCGACTCGCCCGGATCTACCCTGTCCTTAAAAAGTATTTCATGTGGCTGAGAGCCAACAGGAGAAGAGAGAACGGGCTCTATTACTTTGAGGATACCGGATCTTCCGGCATGGATAATTCGCCCAGAAGCGGTTATTATGCGGCAAACCTTGCTGGGAGCGATGTCTGTTTCGTCGATCTTTCTTGTCAGCAGCAGCTCGCGGCGAACAGGCTTTCCTCCATCGCCGATATCTTGGGCAAAAACGATGATGCAACCTTTTTCCGCGCGGAAGCGGGCGAGCTTTCGCGGCTCATCAACCACTACTGTTGGAGCGAGAGGGCGGGTTTTTACTACGATTGCTTTACCCGCAGCGACACTGCGGACAGGCACAACTTTTTGAGCTGTAAAACAGTCGCGGCTTTCTGGACGATTCTGAGCGGTGCTGCCGATGACCGACAGCTCGGGCATCTGGTAGACCACCTCGTGGATCCCTGCGAATTCGGCACTCTGCACCCTGTGCCCTCGCTTTCCCGCAAGGATCCCAACTACAGCCCTGATGGTGGCTATTGGCTCGGTGGTGTCTGGGCGCCAACCAATTATATGATAGTTCGGGGGTTGTCCGAACGCGGCCGCTGGGATTTGGCACGCGAAATCGCCATCAAGCACGTTTCCGCCATGAGCAGCGTCATGACCGATTCGGCCCATGGCGGCATATGGGAAGCGTATTCCCCCGAATATCTGCGTCCCGCCACCGTTAAGGAGAACTGCTACGTCCGTGATAATTTTGTGGGCTGGAGCGGGCTCGGCCCTATCGCCATGTTTATCGAAAACATCATAGGACTTGGCTTTGATGCGCCGTCAAATACCATCTCGTGGCGCATCACGGAAAGAGGTCGTCATGGACTGAAAAACGTGGACTTCAACGGGAAAAATGTCTCGCTTGTCTGCGAGGGCCGCAGAGGGGGAGAGTCGGGAGGAACGACTCTCCTGCAAGTCGAGTGTGACGGAAAAATCAATCTCGAAATCGCCATTTTCAACTCGGGATCCCGTATGATTTCCGTAGCTCTCGACGCGGGAACTCACCAGTTAACGGTTTAACGGGACTCCAAAAGCCATCGTCTTCAGACAAACACACTATGATCAATCTAGGCCCGCAATACTATCGTCCGCCCTTCCCGGTTTCAAAATACTGGAAAGACGACCTTCGGAAGATGAAAGATTCGGGATTCAACTGCGTCCAGCTCTGGGTCATGTGGTCTTGGGTAGAGGCGAATCCCGGGAAATTCAATTTTGATGACTACGACAGGATTTTGGATATTGCCGAGGAATGCGGGCTGAACGTGGTGTTGAGCACGATCGCCGAAGTTCATCCGTATTGGATCCACCGGGTTGTCCCCGATTGCGAACTGGTCACCAATCTCGGGCACAAAGTCATTTCAGAGCACCGCAACGAATGCCATAACGGGCTGACACCCGGCGGTTGCTTCGATCATCCCGAGGTGTGGGAGCGGATGTCAGGATTCATTCACGCGACCGCCGTGCATTACAAAGACCGGCAGAATATTGCCGGCTGGGATGCATGGAACGAGCTGAGGTGGAATGTCGGGGCCGATGGCCCGGTCTGCTATTGCCGTCATACGATCAAAAAATACCGCGAATGGCTTGGCGAACGCTTTGGAGACCTTGAGGGGCTCAACAACGCGTGGACCCGTCGATACGATTCCTGGGAGGACGTGCTTCCGGGCAAAGCCCCGACGCGTCCGTACACCTCCACGATGTCCTTCGCCCATTTTCTGACCTGGCGTTCAAACCGGCACGCGGAAGACCGCTACAAGATCATCAAGGCGGTGCATCCGGACAAGATGGTGACGGCACACGGACCGAGTCCCTGCATGACGGTGGTGGGAGAAGGGGAGTTGAATCAGGCATTGAACAGGGGCAATGATTGGGCGATCGCCGACAGGTTGGACGGCATCGGCTGTTCGAATTTTCCGGCCTGGTGGAAAATGAGCAACGCGGATTACGCGTTAACCATGGAGATGATCCATTCCGCCGCGCGAGGAAAGAAGTTTTGGGTCAGCGAACTTCAGGGAGGCCGTTCGAATATCGGCTTTGAAGTCAATAACCCGGTAAGGGCAGTTGACCAACAGCGGTGGATATGGAACAGCATCGCTAGCGGCGCCGATACGGTTCTCCTCTGGTGCTGGCGTGATGAGGTTTTCGGATGCGAATCCAACGGGTTTGGCTTCATCGGGAACGACGGATTCGCCGAGGAACGTGTCGCTGCCATGCAGCACACGGGGGAGATTCTCCGGCGGCATTCGGATCTCATTGGGAACTACAAACCTTCCAAAGCCAAAGTTGGCGTCCTGTTCAGCCCGCAAACCTACTATCTCTACTGGGCTCAGGAAGCAGAGGCGCGCAAGCCTCTGAATTCGATCCGGGGTTTTTGCCTGGCAATGATCCGCCATTCCGTTCCCTTCAAGATTGTAGAGGAGGAACACCTCGATGAACTTGAGGGAATCAAGATCCTTTTCCTGCCCAGGGTGACTGTTTTGGACGATGCGACTATTGAAAAACTCACAAAATTCGTCCAACGGGGCGGAGTTCTATACTGCGAGGCGGAAACCGGGGCTTGGGACTCGAAGGGAGTATACCGGTATCCTGAAGAAAGGTTTCCAGGAACAGCTACCGGTGTTTTCGAAGTCGGGCGGAGGCCGGTTCCCGAGAATCCCGTATTCTCCGGAAAAGTCGCGGGAAAAATCTACAAGTTAAAAGCCTCCCATATGCTTTCCCCGTGGAAGACGCCGACATCGGGGGCAGAGATATGGGCCGGGAATGTCGATGGGGAAGGGGCGCTGCTTTCTCAAGTAAAGCTTGGCAAGGGCAAAGTGATCTTATGCGGCACCTATCTCGGTGATGAGTATGAGAAGAAATGTTATCCCGGTTTCGAAGAGCTGGTTTTGAAATGCATCGCGGACGCGGGAGTGGCCGCCAGTGACATAACGGTTGCTGCAAACAGGGCGACCGCCTCTAACGCGGATCCTTATGTCCGCTACGGAAAAAGCGGGGGCAGGGACGTTGCCTTTGTTTTTTTCCCGGCGGGCTGCACGAGCGTCACACTCGCCTTCGCGGAGGAAATTTTCCCCACGGGCAAGGTGAAGGATCTTTTCTCCGGAGAAGCATTAATCATGAAGAAAACCGGTGGTGCCAGAAAGCTCAAGCTTTCGGCCGGAAAATTCAGAATCGCGATATTGGCGGAGTGAACGGAAAATAAAGACACGATGAAAGAACCAAAAATTAAAGTGGGTATTATTGGCGTCGGCTCGCGGGGTGTCTGGTGTTTTGGCAAAGCGATCCAATCCCGGGATGACGCCCAGGTGGTCGCGCTCTGCGATCCTAATCCGGTTCGGATGGAGTGTGCTGCCAAGGAACTGGACATTCAGCCGGATTGCCACACCACCGTGGAATCCATGATTGCCGCGGGCAAGCTTGACGCGGTGGTCATTACCAGTCCTGACTTTTGTCATGAGTCCAACGCTGTGACAGCCTTACGCGGCGGGGTCCATGTCCTGATCGACAAACCGCTGGCGACAACAGTCAAGGGCTGCCAAAACATTATCAGCGCGTCTGAAAAATCCGGCAAAACACTTATGATGGGCTTCAATTTGCGCCATCACAATGTGCTGGTTAAGCTGAAGAGCCTGATTTCCACTGGCGTGCTGGGCCGTATTTTCCTGATGGAAAACCGAGAGTTTTACGATGGGGGCCGCACCTATATGTCGCGTTGGAACCGCTTATATGCAAAGAGTGGAGGGCTTTGGATTCACAAGGGGAGCCACGACTTTGATGTCTTTAACTGGTTGTTGGATTTTCCGAAGCCGGTTAAGGTCAGTGCTTTCGCGGGGATTGATGTGCTCAATTCTCAGCATATTCCTTTTGAGGTCAAACCCGATGTGCCGGTTGGACCAACCTGCCATCAATGCCATTACAATGAGATTTGCCCTGATGTCTTCAGGATGGGCCAAGATGAATCTTGGGGCGACAGGGCGGTTGCCTGCGACGGCTATGCCAAGGATCTCTGCATGTATACTTCCGACAAAGACACCCATGACAACGGCATCGCGATGGTGGAATATGAAAATGGTGTCAAGGCCAGCCATCTCGAGTGTTTTATAACCTCTGTAACCGACCGCCTCTACACGGTGGTCGGGGATCGTGGACAGGCAGAAGTCAGCTTGGAAAAACGGACGATTACAATCCGCCCTCGCTGGAGCCAGGAAGTAATCACGCACACCCTTCCTGAAGTGCAGGGCGGGCATGGCGGCGCCGATCCCATGTTGGTGGATGCCTTTGTCAACGTCATCAGAGGCCAGAAAAAAAATACTTCGACAACGGCACACGGCATGTGGTCAACCGCTATCGGACAGGCTGCGGAAATCTCCCGCCGCGAGGAACGCACGGTTCAAATCGCCGAACTGTTCCAGCCCCTCGACTAATCAGAAAGTCCCAACCGAAATTTTAGCGCTTTAAGCTCAATGAAAATCAACAATATCCAAATCAGCGTCGCAAAAACAAAACAAGAATCCGGCGCGGAGGCAGCAGTGCTCGGGGCCAAGCTCATTCGCCAAGCCATCCAAAAACGCGGAAAAGCCAACATCATTGTGGCAACCGGGGCCTCGCAATTCGAAATGCTGGATTGTTTGGTCAAAATGCCTCGGATTGATTGGACCCGCGTCACGGCCTTCCACCTTGACGAATATGTCGGCACGCCGATCACCCACCCCGCCTCGTTCCGAAAATACCTTTGGGAGCGATTCGTGTCCCGCTTGCTGCTGCCCTTAGCGGCATTTCATTATATCAACGGCGAGGGCGACGCGGCGGCGGAATGCCGCAGAGTCGGCGGCATCATCGCAAAGCATCCTATCGATGTATGCTTTGCGGGAATTGGCGAAAACGGGCACTTGGCATTCAATGATCCTCCGGCCGACTTCAAAACGACCGCCCCCTATCTGGTCGTCAACCTGGACGAGGCCTGCCGCAGGCAGCAGATGGGCGAGGGGTGGTTCAAAACGCTCAAGCAGGTTCCCACCCAGGCGATCTCAATGTCTGTCCGCCAGATCATGAAATCCAAGGCCGTAATTTGTACGGTTCCCGACAAACGCAAAGCACAAGCATTGAAAGACTGCCTAACTGGAAGTGTGACCCCTCTGCACCCGTCGTCCATCCTCCAGTGCCATAAGGCTGCATGGTGTTTCCTGGACAGCGGATCCGCATCGCTTCTTCCGGAGAGCCAGCAATGAAAAATTCGTCGCTTCAGCAATTCCTCCATGTGAAATGATGAAAGTCAGCCTCTTCGACATACAGGTCAACGGATTCGCGGGCGTGGATTTTCAGAATCCCGGTTTGTCGGTCGCCGACTTGAGACGCGCCACCGACGCGCTGGCAGCACACGAGACGCGCAGGTTTTTTCTCACTCTGATTACAGACAGAATTGATTGCCTCTGTGCAAAGCTTGAAAATATCGAGCGCATCAAGGATGCGGATCCAGTAATCCGCGAGGCCGTCTGCGGCTACCACATCGAAGGCCCATGGCTTTCGCCCGAAGCGGGGTATTCTGGCGCCCATGACCCACGGCACATGGGACCGCCAAGCGTCGCCGAATTTGAACGCCTGTTCGAGGCTGCAAACGGCCAGGTCAAACTCCTGACCCTCGCCCCGGAATTGCCTGGGAGCGCAGATGTTATTCGTTATGCGGTCCGTTCGGGTGTGCAGGTCTCCCTTGGGCACACCAACGCCTCCGAAACCGATATTGATGCCGCGATTGAAGCCGGAGCGAAGTTTTGCACCCATCTTGGCAATGGGGTTCCCGGCGAGATGCCCCGGCATGATAATGTGACTCAGCGGCTTCTTTCGCGGGACGAATTGACTGCCTTTTTCATTCCCGATGGAATCCACCTTCCGCCATTCGTCTTGAAGAACTTTTTCCGGGCGAAGCCGTTTGGAAAGGCCTTCTTTACCACTGACTGCATGGCAGCCGCTGGCGCGCCTCCGGGACGCTATCGCATCGGGCATCAAGAATTGGAAGTCGGGGAAGACCGCGTAGTTCGCTCGCCGCATACTTCCTCCTTCGCGGGATCTGCCCTGACTCCCGACGAAGGAGTGCGAAATATCCATAATTGGCTCGATCTTGACGAAGGCCGGGCGCGCAAGCTGTTTTCCTCCACCGTTGCGGAGGCATTCCATATTCCGCTTCCCGATCTGTCAACCCCTCGCTTGTCCCAGCCGCCCACCTCATCGGGTTCATAATAGTCGGGATGCCTCGAATTTATCGTCCTTGTGATGCGAGCCATTCTTCCCGAATCGGGACGGTGGCACTACCTTGGCGTCTCCACATTTTTGGCGTCATGCCCGTTCGGGCATGAAAATTCCTGTAAAAGTTTGAAAGGTTTCCAAACCCGCAGGCGAAGCCGATGGAAATTACTTTGTCATCTGTCGAATCTAGCAATGCTTTTGCACGTTCGATCCTGGCATGGTTGAGAAGGTCTGTGGGGGTGCATTGGTAGAATGCGCGGCAACTTCTGGCCAGATGTTCCGGGGAGCACCCGCTTCGCTTTTGCCAGCAAGCAAAAGGCTCGGCAATCGCCTCGTGGGCATTCATCATCGCGTTTCTCCATTGTTCCAGCCAGGACGGCGGCAAGGGAGTGGACTGCGGGTCCGTCGAGAGGAATGAGGCCGCCACGCGCAGGAGGGCATCGACCAGATCGGAGGGAGGCTGATTGTCACGACCCGCGAGTTGCGCGAAAATCGCCCGCATTTCCGTGAGATTTTTCGGGCCGAGCAGCACGTGCCCGGATGGGCTGCCGCGCCGAAACCAATTTTCGGGCAACGATCCTCCCATCAATTGGTGAAACTGCTTCCACCACGCGGACGCCATTGCAACATTCAGAATGGCAAGTTCCTCTCCCTGGCTTGAGAAATGGTGGCGATCCCTTGGCTGGATGACGGCCAGGTGTCCGGCCGTCAATTCCACTTTCTTTCCGTTGAGATGATGGATTCCCGATCCCGACGCAATCAGGAAAATCTCGAAAAAATCATGAGTATGCCGAACAGAAACCTGACGGGACAGTAAGCGCGTCATCCCGACACGCGGACGGAAGGGGGGAGTATTGAGATTCTTGAAGAGAATTACTTCCATCAATACAGTATATCTTTTTGTCAATCGCATGGAAGATTTATTCTCCGGCTTCACCTAGAGTAAAACGCTGTGAGCTAATCCCTGCAAAAACGCCCATTAAACTTCAACCTGAGATATTCTCTCCATATATGGCCACACAACGTCCAATTAAAGCACTGGGCCTGGACTACGTCAGGCACTTCACCTCCGCTTTCCAGGAAGGCTCCAAACTTGACTGCTTTCAGAGGGAGATCCTTTGCGAAGATGTGCAATTTCCGGCCGCGCTCGTCTCCCCCCGCCCGTCCGACTTGCTGGCGGGAAAACGGATCTATCCGGAGGTGGGCTACTCGCTCCAATACGGCGGCCTCGGTTACTACATCGATTCTTGGGCTTGGGAAGCGGCCATCAATGCGGGGGACTACTCCGCCCGGGAGCTTGCGGAATGGGCGGTGCTCCGGGAATTCTGGGAAAAGGAAGCCATGGCCGTCCGGTGTTACCGGGAGTTCGCCCCGGAAATTCACCGGCGTCTTCCAGAGAAGTATGATCGCCCGGAAAGCCTGGGCCTTCCGGCGCTCCCGCTCTTCCGTATGGCGGGCCTACAATTGGATTTCGGGAAGTTGGTCTCGCACGGCATTGCGGGGCTGGAGCAAATGGTACAGTCGTTGAGGGCAAATCCGCCCGATGAACGGGCAGACGGGTTTTATGCCTGCGCGCTTGCGTCTCTCGACCGACTCCGGCGATGTGTGAGGCACTATCATGACGAAGCGCAAAAGCTGGAGGCCGCCGCCCCCGGTGGAACGGCTTCGGAAATGAGGAAAGCGCTCGCCGGACTTCTTGAACATGCGCCGGCGACATTTCACGAGGCGCTCCAACTCATCCTTCTCGTTTCTACCATGACTGGCACTCTCAACTTCGGACGCCTGGATGTGGTGCTCGGACCGTATTTATGCCGCGATCTCGACACGGGCAGGTTGACATGGGCCGGCGCGCTCAGGCTAATGCAGAATTTCTATTCCATTCTGGACGAGGAAATCCTGCATTTCGACGGCCGGATTATCGTGGGCGGCCAGGGAAGGGAAAATGAGGCGGACGCGGACCGGTTTGCCATGCTCGCGATGGAAACCACCGAAAGTCTGAGCCTTCCTTTGCCGCAGCTCACTCTCCGGTTTTATTCGGGGCAGAACCCCGCGCTGCTTGAGAAAGGCTACGATGTGATTTGCAAGGGCAAGACGTTTCCGATGCTTTACAACGACGATGTGAATGTGCCCGCCGTCGCAAAAGCGTTCGCGATAGACCAGGAAACCGCCCGTGAGTATCTCCCTTTTGGCTGCGGCGAATATATGATTTATCACCGGAGTTGCGGCACTCCCAACGCAATCATCAACCTGCAGCGGTGCCTCGAATCGGCCCTCAATCACGGGCGCTGCCTATGCACCGGCCGGATCATCGGTCCCGACTTCGGGGATTTGAATGACTATACGACCTTCGACGCACTCTGGAGCGCCTTTACGCGCACGACGGAGTTCTTTCTCGAACCACTCGCCATGGCGCAGGATTCCATTTACCGGACACTCGGGCCGGAGTGCCCCTATTCTCTGGTGAGTCTGCTCTACGACGATTGTCTCGTGCGGGGCCGCTCGATTTTCGACGGAGGCATCCGCTTTCTGGGAGGCACAAACGAAACCTACGGGAATAACAACGCGGCCGACAGTCTCACAGCGATCGAGCAACTGGTCTATCAAGAAAAAATTTGTAAGGCAGAGGAACTTCTGTCTGCACTCAAGGAGGATTGGAACGGCCACGAGCTTCTCCGGCGGCGGTTCAAGAACGCCCCTAAGTTCGGCAACGACGATGCGGTGGCCGACGCGATGGTCCAGCGCGTCCACAATCACATTTGCAAAGGCACCTCGGCGGCAGCTAGGAACACAAATCTGCACCATTTCCTCGTGGTCGTGATCAACAACAACCATAACACCCTCTGGGGAAAATGGACTTCCGCATCTGCGGACGGGCGCAAACACGGAGACCCACTGGCCCCTGGCAACTCCGCCAGTGCCGGATGCGATAGAAACGGACTCAGTGCAGTTTTGAACTCCCAAGCGAAACCCGATCCTTCGATCCATGCGGGTGCCGTCCAAAATGTCCGGCTCACGTCCTCCTTCCCCTCGCAACACCGTCCGCTTTACCACACGCTTTTAAATACCTATTTTCAGCAGGGAGGCACCCAGGCAATGATCACCGTCACCAATCGGGACGATCTGCTGGATGCGCTCGCTCATCCGGAGAATTACGCTAACCTGATCGTGAGGGTCGGCGGGTTTTCCGCCCGTTTCATCGACCTTGATCCGGCCACCCAGCAGGAAATCCTCTCGCGCACCGAACACACCACATGACCGGAATCATCACAGACATCCACCGGACCTCGGTGGTGGACGGGCCGGGGTTGAGAACCACGGTTTTTCTCAAGGGTTGCCCGCTGCGTTGCCTCTGGTGCCACAATCCCGAAACCCAGCGCTTTGGGATCGAACTCGCGTTTGACCCCGACAAATGCACCGGTTGCGGCAGATGCACAGGCGTCTGTGAGGAGTTGGCACTTTCACTTCGAAACAAGAAAGCTCAATTGGACCGTACTCGTTGCACCAACTGCGGGATGTGCGTGACCGAATGTCCTTCAGGCTCATTGTTCCTCCATGGAAGAACGGTGACCGATGGGGAAGTGGTTGCCGAAGTCTTGAAGGACCGCGCCTATTACGAAGCCAGCGGCGGCGGTGTGACGGTTTCCGGCGGCGAACCCATGGCACAGGCAGAGTTCGCTCTCTCCATTTTGCGACAATGCCGGAGCTTGGGCATCCACACCGCACTGGATACGTGCGGCTTTATGTCGCGACAGCTTTGCGAGCGAACCCTGGACGTCACGGACCTCTATTTGTTCGATTACAAAGCCACCGGTGATGAACATCATATGAAGCTCACCGGTGTCCCTCTTCGTCCCATTCTCGACATATTGGAATTTCTCGTCTCCCGCGAGGCGAGAGTCATCCTCCGCTGTCCACTTGTCCCTGGTGTCAATGACCAGATGGAACATCTCCTCGCAATATCATGCATGGAGTGGAATTACCCGTCTCTCGAAAGGATAGATATCCTGACTTGGCATAGTATGGGGACGTCAAAATATGCCAGGCTCGGCAGGACACCTGCTACTGGGCTACCAGCTCACAATGTTCCCGAGACCACAAAAGACTGCTATCGTGATTTTTTTGCGAAACAGGGGTGCCGCAAAGTGCGATTTTGTTGATTT
>JAQTNW010000050.1 GCA_028713655.1 Candidatus Methylacidiphilales bacterium
TTGCTGCCCGCTTCCGTCTGGTCCTCCACAAAATCCCAACTCCAGACATGGTTGGCTCTCATGGCTTGTAGGCGTAACGCCGTGCTTTGTCCCACACGCCGCATCTTCCTTTGTCTCTTGCTCACTTTCAATCCTTCCTGACGCCGCACCCGCTGCACGCGCTTGGCATTGATTTTCCAACCATCACGCCGCAGCAACGCCGTTATCCGCCGATAGCCACCCGTTGCCACGTTTGTGTTACCGAAGGGATCATATTCATAATGGGCAACGACAGAGCCGGAGTTGTCCAAAACTTCGCTCACGTTGCCATTTGCATCATAGCTAAAATTGCTGAATGCTGAAGTCGGAATGCTGACTGAGGAGAGGAGACCTCCGACTCCGCCGGCGCCTTGCAGGCTGCCGCTCAAATCCAATCCCCAGGTAAACGTGTCCAAACGAACGAAGGATGAATTCAGAACATTGAAGGTGACTGCGAGATTCCAATTGTCGTATAAAAACTTCTCGTCCTTGGTCACGGACCAGCCACCATTATAGGTTGATACCGTCTTACGCACACGGCGTGACTGCCCGTCATACACATTTTCAACCTTTTTATCCCCACTGACAGGAACAGCGGGTTCTATCACGATGAGCCTGTTTTCCGCGTCCCAGGTTAGGTTCATGATCTTGCCGTCGCCCACTGCAAGATGGTGCTACTCATTGGTGTTGTTTGGCTTGTGTATTTTCATCCAAAATTCCTATTGAGCTGAAATAGTCCTTTATTTTTCTACCTTTCTCTCCACGGGGAATTCTGGCTTTCAAGCTCTCATCCTCTGGAACATCGAGGCAAGGATTCATAGTACGTCCCAAAGACCTCATCCTTAACTCGTTTATTTCATTGGAACTTAACGGACGCTTTAGTGAAATAATCTCGGTAGAGTAGTCGATACAGTATGCAGGAATACTAGCGACAAAATAAAATGGGACGGACATGAATAATATCACAGCAAAGGTAATCCTTTTATTTGAACAAAACAAATGCAGCAGCAAAGAGAACAACAAAAAGAACAATGACCCGTAAAGTGAATGGCTGTAATTAATGCCATCCTTCTGCGATGCTATCGGATCATCTAATAACATAAATTTTGTCATATGATAGTATATGGCAATATAATATGCGCTTATAGAAAATAAGCACAAAGAAAACAATAGACTTATATAAAACGAAAGCCTGTTAAATCTTTTTATTATGTTCATAAACTACAATCCACCCTAATGGTTACACACAACATAGCCTTCAGCTTTGTTGTCTTTAACCGGTCCTGTAAAGTTAATGTCAAACCTCGCTATAAGCCCGGCAGTCTGGGCAGCACGAGCTGTGCTCACCAGCGCTTCAATTTCCTCGCCTCTACTTGGGTCGGCATTAAAATCAAAGTTGTCCGTCAAGGGTTCAGTGGTTCCATCATATTTCCATCTAATTTTATTTCCGGACTGTTCTGTATTTTTTATTACCCCCTCAAGTTTCACATTGATCCTGCCAAGTGTAAGGTGCTGCGTCAGCACGCCATCAACCTCGTCTTTAACTTTTACTTCTTGTTTGCATGGGCATAATTCCATCGCCTTTTTATCCAGGAATTTAGAAATCCCGGAATTAGTGCTATCGACCTTGACCTCTTTGGATTCAATTGTCAATGGAGGCGCGTTATTCCCTATTAAGGAAAATGCGCCCAGAATTGTAGAAGGCCTTGCCCAGAAAAGAGCGTGATTGCGCACTTTTGCGTCAAGTTCTGTTCCCCACAATCCATAATAGTCCACTCTGTTAACGGGATCATTACTAACAAATCCATACAAATTTGCTCCACCCTGTTCCTCCATCGAATCCCTGTTTGGCCACCGTCCCAACTCCGGCGAATAGAACCGATAGCCGTAATATAAGAAGCCGCTCTCTATGTCGGTGAACTTGGTCGAAAAGCGGAAAACATTCGTTTCAGCATAGGAACCGCTGGACGTGGTGGCATTTCCAAATGGGTCATATTCGTAATGGGCCACAACAGAATCGGAGCCGTCCACCAATTCTGAGACGTTCCCATTGACATCGTGCGTGTAGGCGTAAGAAATCGAAGTTGGAAGGTAGGAAGTAGAAGACAGCAGACTGCCAGCCAAATCTTGACCCCGAGTGAATGTTTCCACCCGTTGGTTTGTGTTGGCATTATAAATTGCTGTTAGGTTCCACGCATCGTAAAGGAATTTCTCGTCCTTCGTGACAGACCAGGAGCCGTTGTAGGTGGAGACTGTTTTCCTGACTCTCCGGCTTTGACCGTCATAAATGTTTTCGATCTTCTTATCGCCGCTTTGCGGCACGGCAGGTTCAATCGACAGGAGGCGGTTTTCCGCATCCCAAGTGAGATTCATGATCTTGCCGTCAGAGGGCCTCGCGTACTGCGTCATGTTTCCGTCGTCGTCGTAGCTGAGAGCCGACGGCTGACTGCTGATAGCCGTGTACTGGTTTAGCGAGTTAACCGTGTAACTCGTGGTCACTGTGTTAGCAGTGGCTGATGTCCTATTCCCAATCGGATCATACGCATAGGTCCTGTCTAACGTATTGTTCGTATCATTGTCAGAGCCGGTGAGTTCGCCGACAGTGTTGTAGGCAAAGGTGTCGGTGGAGCTTGCTGCAAAGGCCGTGCCTTGCTGAGCACGACTGCTGCGTTGGCCGAGGCGGTTCACGGTGTAATCGTACTGCGAAATTACCGTACCCACCTTAAAGCCGGCGCTGCGGCCCGGGACCAAATTGCTCCCTGATCCCTGATACTTCCTACTTAGGATGCGGTTGTTGTAGAAAGTGCCATCCAAGGTTTCCTTATCCGGTAGGAGGACTGTGGTGTAACTATATGTGGTGGTACCAGTGGCATCGCTGACGGTTTTTCGGGCGCCAAGGGCAACGCCAACTTCGCCTGACGCAGAGGAAGGGCTTGTTGTAGCGAATGACGCCGGGGCTGAGTTCGTCGCTGAAGTCGAACGAGATTTCCGGCACAAATATCTTCACTGGGTCATGGCTTTACCACAGGTGGGTTGCCCGCGCCTTCCGCAGAAGTTTCGTCAATCGCTTCCACCCGCACATGATCGAACCAACTGACTCCGGGCGGATAATAGACAAACAGCATCACCTTGAACTCTGTCACGGTAGGACGGTGTTTGGTGGGATGAAAAATGCCCGAAAATTCCTTCCATTCACCCTTGCTGTTGCAGTCAATCACCCCCTCATACAGCCGCTTCTGCCTGCCGCCAAGATCTCCATACGCCCGAAACCACAGCTTTCCCGCCGTCCCTTTCTCTGACATGAAATCAAACGATACCTTATACGCTTTCCCCGGCTCAATCGGAACCGCGTCCGAATAAAGCGAGAGTCCGTATGTCTCCGCAATCGCGTTGCCTTTCGGGTGCGGGAAAACCCACTGGGCCAGCCCCGCCTTCGTGTAACTGGCCACCATCGCTTCTTCCGAAATCGAGGTGTCCATGCGGATCGCCATCCCATGCTGCGGGCCGCCTGGCGCATCCGGGGCCGTCGTCCATTGCACTCCAAGCCCGTCAGGCAAATCCCAATGCGCCGGTTTCCGCGGATTGGCCGGATCGGCCTGCGTGAAATCGCCGTTAGGCAGGAGCGATTGCCCCATCGCGGCGGACATGGCAACGCCTAACATGAAAAAGACGGGCAACATGCAAATACAAAATCGGATTCGAAAATCAGTCCGGCCCGCCCCCGCCCCCTTGTTTTCCGCCTTGCAATTTTCGTCTGCGTTTTTGGTTTTCATCATTTTCCATTTCCCGTGTTGGATTCATTCAACGAACGAAAATAAGCTCCGGTCATTTCCTCATACCCGGCGGGTATCCCTTCGGCCTGTGTATCGGAAACATCCTTTTGCTCCGTGTTGCCCAGCGAATTGGATTCAACCCGGCTGACGCGGCTGCCACGGTATGCCGTGCGCGCCGAGGACAGGGCGTCGAGCGCCTGGTGGTATCCTTGATAAAGGCTGATGCCATTTTGGGTCCTGGCCGCGGCCTCAAATTGTTTCATTGCGCTGACCGCCGTTTCCAGATCACCCGTCGGGCGGCGCTGCTTGCGCAATTGGACCGCAAGCGCTTCGGCCTGCTGCCGCAATTTCACCTGTTGTCCGGCCAACCGTTGCATCTTCTGCAATGCCGGCGGCGGCAACGGCCCGCGCAACCCTTCCTCGCCCGATCCCGAAAGTTTTCCGCCTCCGGTCGCCCCTCCCTTGTTGTCTTTTGACTTGTCATTCACACTGCCCGCCTCAAACGGTGTTTGCGACAACCGCGTCGGCGTTTCGCGGCCTCCCTTGCCCTCGGCGCTGTCCTGGACCATCTGGCCGCTGCTCTTCCCGTTGCGTCCCTCTCCGGAACGGCCCCCAACTTCGTTATTATTCGGCAACTGATTTCCCGTCACACCCCGCGCGCTCATGTTGGAAATAGGCCCGTCGCCCGCGCCCCAGCCTGCGCCCTTGTCGATCGAATCCATGAAGGAACTGGACACATCCTCGACGTCGTCACCCATGTTTTCCTCCTTGTCGAGCAGGTCGCCCACAATATCCTCCAATTGTTTCGGCAACTCGGCCATCGGCGCATCGGCTTGTGTCGCACCCTCTTCCATTTCCCATTTGATATTGTCCGGCGTATTCGGAAGCCAGCGTTCCAGGTTTTGCTCCAGCTCATTGGCCAGTTCCAGCCCCGCTTCCTCGCGCGGCACTGCAATCTCCACCTTTTTTTCATACAACGCCGCCGCCGCCGCCTGCACTTCCTGGAAAACCGAATTCACCTCGGAAACCACCTTGCCGTCGGCAAAATCCTGCAATGGCAACTTGCTCAGGTCGGCCAGCTTTTCCTGGAAATAGGCCGCATTCTTCGCCTCCTCCCGGGCAAGTTCGCCGAGCAACGCCTCCTGCTCCGACGTCAAATCCTCGGGACGCAATTCCTTCAATGATTTTGACACGTCGATAATCCGCTTCTGTTCGCTTAGGAACTTCTTCAAGTCGTCCTGCAGCTCGGCCAGCGCCTTTTCAGCCGTCACGGGCGGTGTGGCATCGCCGTTCTTCGCCGCTTTCGCGCGAGCCGCCGCGTCCTGGCGCTCGTCCGCCATCTGGCCGAGCATCGAAATCAATTCATTCAAAATATAACCCTGCCGCCTTTGCAGCGAGGCAAGATGGTCTTTCAAATGATCCGCGGGCGTCCTTGGAATTTTATCGATCTGGCCGAGAGCAAGCGTCATTTCACCCCGCACAAGCAATTGCAGGCGCGACTGGAATGCTTTCGCTTCGGCATGCCTTCCGGCTTCGTCGATTGCGTTGAAGCCTATTGCCTGCGACGCTTTTTGCGATGCGGACATGACGTCACGGTGTTGCGGCAAATCCTTTGCGGCAAGCGCCTCCTGTAAATGCAACGCAAGGTTGTCTGACAATCCATTGGCGTGAGTTTGTTCGGAGATTGCGTTCTTGATCAGCGCGAATAATTTTTCCAATGCGTCGCCCGCCGGGACCGACATGTCCTTGAGTCCGTTGATCCGCACCAGAATGGGGCGCGACACCGCATGCTGCTTCTCCGGGCTGAAATCAGAAGCTTGCGCGGTCACCAAAAACGACGAGCCGGGTGTGAACACCGCCGGATCCAGCGCGATGGAGTACGGCTCCGGAGCCGGTTCTTTTTGTCCCGGCGGCCCCATCAATGTCCACGTTTTAAGCGCGCGCAATGTCTTCGGATCATCGCTGTTGGCAATGCTTAGTGAGATCGATGCCACGCCATAGTCGTCCGTTGCACGAATCACCACCGGCAGCGTTCCACCGGGATTCGCCAGCCTGTTCCTGTCATCCGTCACAAAATCAACTTCCGGCGGGCGGTCCGGCACCGCGGCGATTTCGCCCGCGCACAACACATGCGCCGGCGTCCGCTTCGATGGCGACGCTGCGATTTCGTATTGCCGCGCCTTGTCCACCAGCAAAGTTGAGTTCCAATGCTGATCCGCCCGCTGCAACGCCTTTTTTTCGCCCTGCTCGTTCCAGAATACCTGCGCCGCTTCCGGCGACAGGTCAAACGCGGCGCGCACTGTCGAGCCAACAGGGACCGCCAGCGCCATCGGGGGGCCGGGCTGTTGGTATGGCTTCAATCCCGTGTAGGCCGGGGCCTTGACTTCAAAAACCGAGCTCTTCACTCTCGGCAGCGCCGACACCGCCACCTCTGTCGCCGGGCTCCACGAATCGCCCGCATGCACACGAAAACTGAACGCCCTCGCGGCCGAGTTGAATGTGAAAACAAATTCGCCCGCCTTTTTCCCCGCTAACATCGGCGCCCGCTCTCCCGCGTCCTGCGACGGTTCCAATCCTCCGGCTCCTTCCTTCCAAACAAGCAGGGGCGCCGGAATTTGGTTCGCAGTTCCAGATCCGGACTGGGAACGCACCGTCACGCGTACCTCAAGCGGATCGCCTTCAACCAACGTTACTCGCCCGGCAGGCGACACCTCCACGATCCAGTCCCCCGCAGGCGGTACATCGGCCAGCGGGAGAAAAATTCGTTCGACAGCCGTGCCCATCAGGCGCGGAAATAACGCCACGCCGATTGTCCATGCCACAGCCAGAACGGCCAGCGTAACCAGCCATTTTTTGAATGGCGGGGTCCACCACAGTGTCTGCGGACGGATTTCATTCAGCACCGATTTCGACTTCCCAAGTACGGGTTGCACAAACTTGCGCGACTCGCCATCAAGCTTCGTGTTTTCAAACTGGCAGGCATTGATGAGCACGTTGCCTGCGACTCCATTGCGGATTTCAAGCACCCGGGCGGCGCGCTCCAACGAAAGAGGACAGGCCAGGGGCAGCAGCACCTTCCGGTAAAATCCGGCCAGTACAAAACCGCATAAAACCACCGCCATCGGCAATCGCATCGCCATCGGCAAATGCAATAAATTATCGGCAACCACCAAAACCAGCAGCGCTCCGGTGGACAAAGCGCCCCACCATACTCCTCCCTGCACAATGCCCGACCAACGCAGTGTTTGCGCCATTCGTTGCAAAGCGCCGTTCGTTGCGGTTTGTTTTTCCCTGGTCATGGCGTCCTCTCCTTTGCAGGGGTTATCAGGAACAGCAACTTTTCATCTTTGAAAACAACAGGCGGCTTCACGTCCCCCGCAGACCGGCCTGTTGAAATTGCCATCCGGTTCAGCAGTGTGGTCTTCTTTTCGTCGGCATCGTATTTCCAGCGCAACACCGCCAGCGTCCAGGGCTCCTTGCCTTTTTCAAAACTGTGCGTCTGCGCCGCGCGCGACAGCATCACGAGCGCATACACATCCTCCTTGTCCGCTTCATAAAAGCAGCCGATGAGTTTTTTTACGTCGTAGAAATCGCGCATCGCAACCAGCGACGCCTCCACAGCGCGTGACGCCTCCGCCGAAGCCGCTTCAAGCGAAACCGGCCACGCCACATGAATCCCATCCGGGCTTTCCACGGCAAAGAGAATCCGCGAGGGCTCGCCGAATGGAATCGTCCAGGACATCGCGCCCCCGCCGGATGCCACTGCATCGAGCAACGTCAAATCGGGCTTTGAAACCACGACGATGCGGCTCACTCCCGCCAACCCGGCCTGGGCCAGATCCATTTGTGAGGAAGCCGCTGAACTGGCGCTGTCAAAGCGAATCGATGCTGGATACGGCACGTCCTCGATCTTCTGGCCCTCCTTGCCGGTTTGCTTTGCCAGCAAGACCACCTTCTCCGCTGTATCGCCGGTCTCAACATAGAGCACGGTCGTGTAAAGATGCCCTTCGAGCACCTTGCCATCGCGCAGCGCGATCTTCGCGTGCAAATACCGCACCGGATAAACCTCGCCGGTTTTTTCCGTCCGCGCCTGGCCTGGCTCGATAAACGCAAAACCCTCGCGCATCTCCTCTTTTTCGGGGATCATTTCTATCAATCGAATATCTGCCAACCGCAGTGAGACCTGTGCCGTGCCTTCAAATAATCGGATATCCTTTCCCGGTGTCAGTGAAATCGGCCCGGTGATTTTTCGTCCGTCCGACCACTCGACTTTGCCGGGAATGCCGTCGGCGTGGACTGGAGCGGCCATCCAAGGCAGGGCGCACAACATTATACTGAAAATATTCCGGATCGCTTTCATATCAAATTCAGCCGCCGGCGCAGCAACCATTCGGCAACAAGTATAACCAACACCAAAATCAAAAACACGTTCCAAACATCCGCCAGCGCAAATGCCTGCGCCGGCTCGTGCAACGCCATTTTTTCCTTCAAAAATACGGCCACCTGGGCTGTTTCATTTTCCGATGCATAAATGCCGTGCGCGCGTTTGGCCAAATCGCGCAAATACGCTTCCTTCAGCTCCGGATTGGCCCCTTCCTCAACCAGGGGCGACACATCCAGGAACCGCTCATAATTTTCCACGACCTGCCCGCCGGCATACGCAGCGATGCGGAACGTGTACCCTCCGCGTTGCGCAAACACCGGCTTTGCAGTGTAGAACCCCGCCTGCCCGGCCACGGGCGCAAACGCCACCTCGCGGTTTCCATCCGGTCCTTCAACCGATCCGGCCAGCCTTACCGCGCCGGAATCGGACGCGCCCTGGAGGCGAACCTCCACGTTTGCAGCTTCGCCTGGGCGATAGTGTTCGCGATTCCATCGGATGCCCAGCAGCGTGCCTCCCTCCAATTTTTGCGTCACGCCGCGCAACGACTGCCGCCAGAATTTCCCGTAAAAGGATTTCAACCCCTGTCCCCCCGCCGCCCAGCGCCAGAGCGTGTTGGTCGCAATTCCAAGCACCTGCCCCTTGCCGTAGCGTTCAAGCGCCACGGCCGATTGCGAACGATTTCCAACCTGCGCCTCAAGCACGCTCACCGCGCCGGGACGCAAAGCGCCCGGTTGATTCACACTATCAAACGAACCGCCACCCGCAAGCGCCAACGCCTCTCGCAAGCCTGCCGCAAAGCCCACGGCGGAACTCGACGCTGCCAGAGAGACCGGAAAATTGCCGGTCGTCAGTTCAGGTTCGTTTTTCACGACCGACCACGGAATCAACGGGGCCAGCCTGCTTTCGGCATAACCGCCGCATCCAAACGAGGCGTCGCCGCCCAGCAACACCAAGGCGCCGCCGGTTTCCACATAGCGGACAAGCGCCTGGATTTGCGGGTCTCCCAGAAGGCTTGCCGGAAACGAACCGAGAATGATGCAGTCATACCGCTTCAATACCGCTTCATTCACGGGAAATCCGCCTTCCAAATCCTCAAAACCGCTGCGGTCGCCCTGCACGGTAAAACGATCACCCGACACACGGTACATCGCCGTAAAAATGATCCCCGGGTCGGCCCCCAATTCCGCCCGCAAATATTTATAATCCGCGCCCAGTTCCTGCGTGAAATACAGCACATGCAACGAGCGTTTCAACACCTGCACCGCAAGCGTGCGCGTATTGTTGTCCAGCGTCAGCTCACCCGGCAATTCCGGCAACCGAACGCGATACCGTTGCGTCCCCGAACCGCTTGCTTTTACATGAAACGCCGCTGTCGCATGCAAGGACCGCGCATCGACGGTTTTCGATTGCGCCTCGGCCCATTTTTTATCCCGCCATTCGTCGAGTGAAACTTTCAACGCGCCCAGCGCCTCGCGCGAACGGGCCAGCGTCCCCTGCCGCGCCACGATCTCCGCCTCAATATCGAACCCGGCTCCCTCTTCAATCGATGTCGGCGCATTAACCGCATCCAGGCCCAAATCGTTCCAGGCATCGGCTGGGGTGCCCACGCCCACAACCGCCAGCGGTATCGATGGCAAATTCGGAATTTCAACCGTTTCATCCCCGCCATCGGTCACAAGAATGGCGGCATCGTCCCCCGTAAAAGCTCCTTGATCATCAAGCGCGGCAACTGCCGCTGCCAAATCCGTTCCACTTGTCTGTCCGGCCTTCGGTTCATGGCCCGCATCGTGGACAACCGTATCAAATGGCAGCACTTGAAAATGAGCATGCCCCGGCGCGGACGATTCGATCTGGCGGATCAGTTTTCCCGCCCGGTCCGCTCTGGATGTCGAACCGTCATCTTTCAGATCCATCGAGGTTGAAACATCCCGCAGCACGATTACTTTCAACGGAGTTCCGTTTGCCTCCCGCGATTTCCAGGCGGGGTCGAGCAATGCGAGAAGCAGCAACGCGGCCAGGGTTATCTTCGGCAGCAGGAGCATCCACGCCTGGCGCACGCCATGTGTGGATGCCAATTTTCCGAATAAAAAATAAAAGAGCGCTCCGGTCCCAAGAACAAGCGCCGAAAAGACAAGCGGCCCCAATGATGGATTCCATTCGAGCGCATTCATGGCCGCAGCACCGCTTCCGCCTTATTTCCAGGCTTTGCCCGCACAGGCAGTTTGAGGGATTCCATTAATTTTCGTCCCAAAAAACCGCCTCTCGTGTTCGCAAGGACCGTTTCCACCGCAAGCACCAGAAGCGCCGCCGCAAGCAGCATTCCATAGAGAAAACTGTTTCCTTTTTCTGCCAATGGATTAAGAGCCAATCCGCCTTCGCCGGTCAAATCAACCACTTCATGCCTTGTGTTTTTCAAAAGTGGAACATTCCCTTTTCCAAAAAATTCCTGCACCGCCTCTTCCGCCGAGGCGCTCACCGCCGCCCACATGGTTTTGTTGTTCTGGCTCACTTCCACGATCCCGGCGCGGGGCAGTCCCTGAAATTCCTGCGGCGTTCCACGCCAATCGACCGCATTGCCCGCGAGCGAACGCACCACAGCCTTCATCTTCGCATCGTCAAAGCGCAAATCCTCCCCCGCATGGATGGACTGCAGCGGGATCGCCTCAGCCTGCTCCCCAAAAAAAGCATTCTGAATCAAAACCACGAAGCCGGGTTTGAGCGGCAGTGACGACCACTTTGGAGTAAATGCCACACCGCTGGCAAAAATCATGCCCAGGCCGAGCGGCCGACGCGCCAGCAAGACCGGACCGTTCGATGCCAGCAACAGGGGCTGCCACTCTTTGCCGATTTTCAGCGGCCTGTAATGCATGGCCCGCAGCGCGCCCAAATTCAATTTTCCGTCCGAATCGCGCAGGTTGCGCCAGATCGAGTCACCCGTTTGCAAAGCCATGACCGGCTCAGGTTCTTTGGCCTCATGCAGTACCTGAGCGGATGCGTCAAGCCACGGAGCGGGTGATTGCCCGATGGACACTCCAGTATCAGGCGCAGGAACCAAAAACAACATTCCGCCCGATCTCACGTAATTTTCCAGGGCCTTCGCCATCGCGGCGTCCTGAGGCCAATCCTCCCACGCCAATGCCACCGCCAGTGGCGGGGGATTTGCAAACAATTCCGGCGATAATTTCCCCGGTTCCACCGCCACCGCATCGATGCCTGACAAATCGGCATTCCCTCCCGGCGCGACGGCATATGGCAACGCCGCAAACTTTTCCTTGTTCCCCACGAAGAGAGCTTTGCGCGAATCCGAGCACCAAAACCCAAGTTCGATGCGATCCGCCCCCGGGGCTGCGTCGCCTTCGAGCCACGCCCGCGCCCAATGAATCCCTGCAGTCGCAAATGAAAACGTCAACGTTAACGGAACCGCTTCCCCGGCAGGCACGGATATATTCCGCGATGCGTTCTTACCCGTGTCGTCCGTCGTATTCAAGCGGATGAGCGCGCCTGCAGGGCCGTTATTGCGAAGCGTCACACGCACCGAAACCACACGGCCGGCCGGCAACGAGCGGTTCTGGGTTTCCAGCACCGCCAGCGACACCCAGCCGCCGGTGGGCCGAAGCGAGTCGATACGGTGGACCACAATGCGCAGATCCCGTCCCGCTTGCGCTTCCAATTCACCACGGCTCCAATGGTTTTTTTGGAGGTCTGTGAGTATGTGCAATTCATGCACCGGCTGTTTGGCCGCATCGAGTTCGGCCAGCGCCAGGCGAATCGCCTTGGGCACGTTCGCGGCGCCGTCGCTCGGCGTGATCTTGCGGAGCACATCGCGTAGCGCGGCCGGATCCGGATTAAAGTCACCCGGCAACGATGCCATGGGATCGGGGATCATCAACCGCATCGCCGTTGCGTCTCCGGGTTTTGCCGATGCCCGCAATTTTTCCGCTGCGCGCAATGCCAGCGCCAGCTTGGAGGCGCCCTCGCGCGACGGCCCTGCCATCGACGCCGAATTGTCTATCAATACGAGCCGCGCTACCGCCCCACCGGAGCCAAATTCAAACTTGGGCCGTGTCAGGGCAAGCACCACCAACGCAATGAACAGGCAGCGCAAAAATAAAATCAACCATTCATGGATCTTTCGCTTTGCGCTGAGACGCGGATCAATCCGCTGGAAAAACATGAGTGACGGAAATTCACGCACCTGCCTTCGCAACCTGAAAAACATGTGGAACAAAACCGGCAGCGAAACCGCCCCTAAAAACCATGCCACTGCCGGATGTGAAAGTAGAAGAGGCATACAAGGTCAACAGCCGCTTTTTTTCATTGTCCCGCGCGTTTGGCGAGCGCCTCCAGCATGGGCGTGCGCGTATCAACCGTATAATATGCGGCGCCACAGCCCACGCACAGGCGGCTGATTTCCCCGATGTAGCCTTGCACCGAGCGGGAATACTCCGCTCGAATTTCATCGGCTTCGATCAATAATTTTTCGCCGCTTTCCATGTCGCGCAACTCCACCAGCCCATGCAGGGGCAGCGCAATTTCCGCGCCGTCCAGGATGTGAAGCACGGCCACCTCATGTCGGCTGTGCTGGAGATGCTGGATACCGCGCGCAACCTGCCCGGCCGGCTGGAGCAAATCGGAAATCAAAATGACCAGATGCCTCTGCTTCAGCATCTCCGCGGCTTCATGCAACGACTTTTCGATATCTCCCGCCCCTTCAGCCCGGATGTTTTCCATTTCAAGCAGTACCGGGCTCAGCGTTTCCACGCTCGCCACCGGCTCGAATCGTTTCGTCATGCCATGGGTAAAAAACGAGAGTGAGGCGCTGTCGCCCTGGCAAACAAGCAGGTACAAAAACCCCGCAGCCAACGAACACGCGTATTCAAATTTCGTATTGGGCCCGGCCTGCTTGAAATCCAGGCTCGCCGAAGCGTCAACCAGCACGCAGGCGCGAAGATTTGTTTCGTCCTGAAAACGGCGGATCATGTAGCGGTCCGTCCTGGCATAGACCGGCCAGTCGATCAGATTCGGAGGGTCGCCGGGGGCATAATCGCGGTACTCGGCGAATTCGACCGAGGCGCCAAAATTGGGGGAACGATGCAATCCCTGGATTGTCCCATGCATGGGCCGCCGCGAGGACAGTCCCAACCCGCGAATCTGGTCTGCAACACGGGGCGGCAGGTATTTGAAATTACGCGCCGAGGACATGCGATATTCCCCTTTGCTGCGGCCTCACGCCGCGTAATCCGGTTCCGGAACGGTTTCGAGGATTCGCCGCACGATTTCATCCGAGTCAACACCCTCACTGCTGGCGGCAAAATTGCAGAGCACGCGATGGCGAAGAACCGGCAGCGCGTATTCGCGCACATCCTCGCACGAAACGTTCAACCGGCCGCCCAACAATGCGTGTGATTTCGCGGCAAGGATCAAATATTGGCCCGCCCTCGGACCCGCTCCCCAGCGCACCCAGCGGGAAACAAACTCCGGCGCATCGGGCGCATCCGGACGCGTGGCCCTCACCAATCGTGTTGCATACGCTCCCACATGGCGGCTTACGGGCGTCCTGCGCACCAAATGCTGAAAGGACATCAACGCGGCGCCCTCAAGAACGCATTCCACTTCCCGCACCGCGTCGCGCGTCGTCTCCATGATGATCTGCTCTTCCTCTTCAGCAGAGGGAAAGCCAACCTTCACGCTGAACATGAATCGGTCGAGTTGCGCCTCGGGCAGCGGGTAAGTGCCCTCCTGCTCGATCGGATTTTGCGTGGCAATGACAAAGAACGGCTGGGGAAGTTCGTAGGTCTGGCCTGAGATCGTCACCCGCCGTTCCTGCATCGCTTCGAGCAGGGCGGCCTGCGTCTTGGGCGGCGTCCGGTTGATTTCATCGGCAAGCAACAAATTGGTGAAAATCGGCCCGTGCTTGAACCGGAATTCGCGGCGCGATGTTGCGGGATCCTCTTCCAGCACATTGGTGCCCGTGATATCCGATGGCATCAAATCGGGGGTGAATTGGATGCGATTGCATTGCAATTCAAGCGTCCCGGCCAGCGACCGCGCCATGAGCGTCTTTGCCAGGCCGGGAGTGCCGACGAGGAGGCAATGCCCGCGCGCAAACAGCGCGACAAGGATTTGTTTAACGACCGCCGATTGTCCAACAACAACCCGCGCAAGTTGTTCAGCGATGCGCGCTTCAGCTTTGTGCAGGTGCGAAACCGCCTCCTCGGGGTTGTCAATCTCATCGATGGAGGCGTTGTTGTTGGAGGAAGCCGAGTCGCTGCGAAATTCAAATTCGTCCTCGCCTATGGCAAAACGCATGCCGTCCGCAAGCTGCAACTCGGCCACGCTCCGGCCCTGGCATGACAGTGCCGCATTCTGGTCATAGCAACGAACCAGCCAATCGTGCGCGTGTTTTTCAAGCAGCGCGTGTTGCGGCAGCGCCTGCGGGTCGCTCAGAACGATATGGCATGCCGCATCGGAACCGATCACGAGCGGGTTGCCATCCAGCGGCATCACGGAGTCCTGGCCTTGCGCCAGATGGATAATGAGTTGCTCGGCCATAGTCAATGTGTTGCGGCATACACCAGGATGTCCATGCCCAACGGCGTGGCGGTTTCCGAACGGTACGCCAGCGCCATCGGATATTCGTCCTCGACCCAGCCCGCTTCTAAATCGATGGGACTGTAGATCACACGCAGATCGCCGTTGAGCGCAATGCCTTCGAGCTTGGGAGTTTGCGATTGTCCGAAGCGCATCGCCACCGCGGGAGTATATGCGGCGTCCTGCACTTTCGCGACGGTGCTGAAGACCGGGTGCGAGGCCGGGATCGGCTCAAGTTTGGAATCGGGAAGGATTTTTGCCATCTCGCGGCGCACGGCGGCGTCAAATGTTGAAAGTCCGAGCCCGTTATTGATCAGAAGCGTTCCGTTGCGTTGCAGGAAGCTTCTCAATGCGGCCACAGCTGCGTCATTGAAATGAAAATCATCCAGCCCGGTCAAATAGAGAAATGAGATGTTGGATAAATCATCCTTGCCGGGCGACACCACGATGCGTTTCAGATTCACCTTCAATGAGGTGCCTGCGCGCAGTTTGGATAGAAGCGCCAGCGCATTGTTCGGATGCACGTTGAACGATCCGTCATGCTCAATCTGCGCAAAAACAAATTCGTCTGTCGGCGTTTTTTCGTCGATCCCCGCAAACAATTCCGGTTTGGCTTCATCAATCCCGACCCGATGGTACCCGATTGCATAAGCCACAAGGTTCAACCCCACATTTTCCGCGGAAACAACATCGTAATAGGCGGCCTGCGGCAAAAGCGGCACCGGATGGTTGTCCCATCCGCAACCGAGCCCGTACTTCGATACCAGCACGCCGATGCGCGATCCGATGTAAAGGCCCTCAAAAGCAGGCTTGTCGCCCTTGACCGTGTCCGAATAGCGCACGGTTTTGACATCGCTGACCATGTGAAAAATCGGATGGTCGCCCGGTATTGTTCTCCAGCGGACTTCGGGAAAGGCCTGTTGCATGAGGCTGTGTACCGAGTTGTAAAAGTAAGGAGAACCGGCCACCGAATCGAATACGATCATGCCCCCCTTCAGCACATAGGCGCGCAGGGCTGCGAGGCTTTTTTCATCAAGCTTCAGCGAACGAGTGCCGCTGAAAAACAAAACGGGCATTTTGTCCGGATCACCGCTGAACGAGGGGAGCGACACTTCTTCGCAGCCATACTGCAGCCCCATCTTGGCCTGAATTTTTCCAAAGAGCTGCTTCAAATCGTCAGGGCACAAATTCCAGTCTGATATATTCGTCTTTGTCCCATCCGCGGAGGTAAAGGAGCCTTGCTCACCCCAGATGACCTTGCCAAAGAGCGACGGAGGAGTCGGTTGGCGGTTGCGTTCGGTGCGCCGCAATGGCGTGGCCGGGAGCGGCAGGGGCGGGAAAGCTTCTCCCCCGGAAATGCGTTTCGGCGGCGCTTCTGGCGGTTTGCCCAGCGGCACAAACCAATCGTTTTCCCCGGCAAATGCGGAGCAGGAGCAGGTCCACGCAAGTGCCAGCACCGCTATGCGCGAGATTGAAGGCATGTCTTATAAACTGCGCCCAAGCGTAAAAAGTTGCGATTAAAAAACCGGGTTTATTTTCCCTGGACCGGTTCCCCCGGCCATTTTGCCTTCGCTTTCGCAGCCGCCTCACTGTAGGGATGCCCGGCCAGCAATTCCTGCAAGGCCTTGCGGGCGCCGTCCTTGTCGCCCTGGGTGAAGGAAAGATCGGCCAGGCGAAAGAGCAATTCACTGCGGGCTGTTGCTGCCGTGATCGCCGGAAGGACGCGCCGGACCCACAGCAGCGCCGCCTGGGTCTGGCCGCTGTCCTGATAAATCCTCGCCCGGACAAGGGCGCAATCCGGAGCCAGTTTTTCTATCGGGGCAGCCCACTCAATTTCACGGATCAACTGCTCCGCGGATTCGGCATCCTTTTTATCCAGAAATACATTGGCTTGGTCAATTTTTGCGGTGCGCCTTACAGAACTGCGCGCATCGCTGTCCGTCGGTTCCCCGGTCAACGCCTGGTATTGTTTCTTCGCGCCCGCCAGATCCCCATTGGCCAGCGCCAGATCCCCGCGCAAAATATCAGCTGTGCGATGCTCATCCGCCGAAAGCGCCGCAATGTTGAGCGACTCAAGCAATTTCGCCGCTTCCGCCGTTTGGGCGGATGTTTTCAATTTAATTTGCGCCAAGGCCAATCGCGCCTGATTGGCGATCATCTTGGCGGCGGGGGAGGCGTCTGGTTTGGAAGTCAAATCGGCAAGGGCCGTGAAAAGTTTCTCGGCTTCAGCGGGATGTTTCCCGTTGATGTCGGCGAGGAAAACCGCCGCCTTCTGGACCGCCCCCAAGCCTCCGTCGCTAAATTCCTTCATTCTCTGAGCAACAGACGGGGCAATCTTCGCCAGCGCATCGGCATCCTCAAAGATCGAGAACATGGACACCACCGCCGCCCAGTCTTGCGCTGAAATGGTGGCCGGGTCGCGGGCCAGGACTGCGTCGCGATGTTTCGCATTCAGTTCAAGCGGGTTATAGTCCGGCTGCCGCCGCGTTAATTGTTGCCAGTTTGGATGCACGCTGACCGGCGCCGTGACCGAACCGATCTCGCTGCCGTTCGCATCCTTTACCGTCAACTTGACCTGCCGCAGGCCGGGCCGCAAAAACAAATGCTCCACCTTGTCCCCTTCTCCGCTTGCTCCATCGTCAAACGACCAGGCACATTTCCACTGCTGCCGTGTGCGGTAGGAACGAAATCGCATGGCAATCAGGCCCGTATCGAGCCCTTCCGCCGCAGGAACGCTTTGATCCACGACATTCCAATCGAACCCCACTTTTGGCGCAGGGTTTGTATTGCCAGTCGCCGCCGGGCTCATCCCCTCCGGGGCGGTTTCATAACCAGCCACATGCGCGCGGCTGATGGGACGAAAAAAATTCGCTTCCGGCGTCAACATCGCCCAGCCCGCATTGCCGGCCTTCGCAGCGATGCAACACAAAACCGGCGTACGCCCGTCGGGTCGATAGAAATACGCGTTGTAATATTCCAGCACATGCGGACCTGCCGCAAGGTCCATGCTTCCATGATATTTCCCCTGATGCCCCGGCCAGAAATGATGCCGGCCGGGCCATGAAGTGACCTGCTTTCCATCGACCAGCAAAAACGAGGCATCTGTCGAGATCGTGGCAAATTCATACGTTGCGGCTGCGGGGGCATCGAACCATCCCTTATAATAACCGAGCAGACTTTGCTGTGGCCCGTACCGGTGACCGCCTTCGAAAATTGTCGGCAAAAGGGAACGTCCCAGCATTATTGCGCTTTTCTCCCAGGCTGTTTGAACTTCATCCAGTTTATTGATTTGGCGCCCGTCGTAGGCCCTCGTTTCGTACAGAACCCCGGCTTCGGGACTCCAGGAGGCCGCCGTTGGGGTTGTTGTGGCAACCGTTGTGCTAGAGACCGATGCCGCAGCCGCTGGAACAGGCGCTGCAAAATAGAGGAAATAACGCTTCGCGCCAGAAGACGAATCAAACGCGATTGTCATCGGCTCACCCGGCGCGGCCCACAGGATCTGCACACCGATTTCTTTTCCGGCGGAATCGCACGCTCTGACCGGCAGACCCGTCCAATGCGCGTCGGGCAAACCAAACCGAGCCCATGAAACTTTGGCGGGGCTTTCCGGTTTATCGAGATCGACCACAAATCGCACTGCAGCTCCCGGGACCTGCCACGGCGCCGGGCCCTCCCCACGCACGACAACGGGATGCGCCAGCCCCCAAATGCTTGCTGCCAAGAGCAGAAATCTGGGTAATGCCATTCGGATTTTCACCGGTTGCATTATACGGCATCGGCGCAACACGTCACGGAGGAAGCGGTTGCTGGATTGAGGCAGCCTCTACCCTGGACAAGACGACTTTACGCCGTGCGCATGGGCATGATGACGTAGAGGAAGGGCTTGTTGTAGCGGATGACGCCGGGGCTGAGTTCGTCGGTGAAGTCGAATGAGATTTCAGGCACGTCCAGGTTGCGCAGGGGATCCGCCAGGTATTCCGGGTTGAAGGCGATGCTGAATTCCTTGCCTTTGTAATTTACCGCCAGCGACTCGCGGGCTTCGCCCACGTCCGGCGTGTTGGCCGTGATTTCCAGGATGTTTTTCCCAAAGCTCAACTTGACCGAGTTTGACTTCTCGCTGGAGAGTAACGCCACGCGCTTCACGGAGTTCAGCAGCAGCTCGCGCTCGACGGTTATGCGTTCTTTTGTCTCGCTCGGAATGACCTGGCGATAGTTTGGATAATTGCCTTCGATCAATTTGGAGACAAGGAACGTGTTGCCCGCAGTAAACGAAATCTGGTTTTCCGCGATGGAAATCACCACTTCTTCCTTGTCTGTCAGAATCCGCTGGAGTTCATTGACGGCTTTGGTCGGCAGGATGATATCAATCTCACTGGCTTTTGGGAAGTCCAGTTCGTGGTCGATCAAGGCCAGCCTTCTCCCATCGGTGGCGACAACTGTCAGCTTGTTTTCCTTGAAACTCAAGAGCGAGCCGTTCAGCACGTAGCGGCTTTCGTCCGTTGACATGGCATACGCTGTTTTTTTCAACATGTCCTTGAAAACGCTTTGATCGAGTTTGAAAAGATGGGCACCTTCCGTTTTTGGAAAGGGAGGAAAATCTTCCTCGGCCAAACCCATGATTTTAAAAAAACTGTTTCCAGAACGGATGCTGGCATGGAGTTTGGAATCCACTTCGAGGCTGATTTCAGATGCAGGCAACTCGCGCACGATGCTGAACAGGCGCCGCGCTGGAAGTGTGATGCTGCCGGCCTTTTCAACGACCGCTTCCACGCGGGTGCGAATCCCGGTGTCAAGGTCCGTGGTGGAAAGTGAAATCATTCCATCTTCCGCCTTGATCAAGACATTACCGAGCACGGGCAGCGTGGTACGTGTGCTCACGACGCTTTGGACGGTTTGTAGTCCCTCAAGGAACCGGTCGCGCTGGATTGATATTTTCATACAATGTTCCGAGTCTTATAGATTATATGTACTGTAATAAAAAGAGTAATAATAAGGGTGTTAATAAGCCAGTTCAACTTGCATAAGTCAATTTCTATCAAGGAGTTGATTGTAAAAATATCCTGTGAATGACTGGGAATTCATGACGGTTGAAAAGGATAAATGCGACTTTCTTATTTTCCTGGAACTTTATTGGCATGTTATTTGGAAATTATTGGATGTGGTTCAATTCCATGGGGATTGGAGGGTTTTAACTGGTAAGCTCCAGTTTTTGTGACAGGAATTGGATTTGCTGGCGCAGGTCGTTGTTTTTCGCAATGTCAGCTTCGATTTTCTTGCAGGCGTGCAGCACGGTCCCGTGGTCCCGGCCGCCAAAGGCCTCACCGATCTCCTGGAGGGATTTGTGGGTTAATTTGCGGCTCAAATACATGGCCACCATCCTGGGAACTGCGATGTTGTTCGGGCGCCGCTTGCTGGTCATATCGGTCATCCGGATATCGAAGCTTTCCGCCACCTTCCTTTGAATAGTATCAATAGTGAGGGCATTGCGGGCCTCCTGTTGGATGAAATCCTTCAGCAGCTCTTCCACCTGGGTCTGTGTGAGCTTTTTATCGTTGAGGGCTGCCCAAGCCGCCACGCGGTTCAAAGCGCCCTCCAGACGGCGTATGTTGGCCTTTACGCGCTCGGCAATAAACAGCAGCACTCCGTCGCCCAGGCGGACATCCAGCTTGGCGGCCTTTGCCTTCAAGATCGCAAGGCGCGTCTCGATATCCGGAGGTTGGAGCTCCGCGGTGAGTCCCCACTCAAAGCGGGAGACCAGCCTCTGCTCGAGGTTTTTGACCTCCACGGGCGGGCTGTCGGAGGTCAGGATGATCTGTTTATTCCCGTCAAACAAGGCGTTGAAGGTGTGGAAAAATTCCTCCTGCGAGCGCTCCTTGCCGGCAAAAAATTGAACGTCATCGATGAGCAGGACATCGGCCTGGCGGAAGCGTTTGCGGAATTTGATCAGCTCGGCGTGCTGGATGGCGGTTATGAATTCGTTCGTAAACTGCTCGGAGGTGACGTAAATGATCCGGGCGTTTTTCCTGTTTTTCAGGATGCGATGGCCGATGGCATGCATGAGATGGGTTTTGCCCAGACCCACGGCGCCGTGAATGAACAGGGGATTATAAATTTTGGCCGGCGCTTCCGCCACCGCCTGGGCGGCCGCATGCGCGAACTGGTTGTTGACGCCGACGACAAATGTTTCAAACACATAGCGCTGGATCAGGTCGGTGGAAACGGGCTTCTGTCCATTGCGGGTTTCGGCTGGCTCTTCCGATGTGTCATCCTGCGCGGTTGCGACGGTTGCCGCGTCGCCGTTCTTTCCCACTTCGAACATCACTTCAACGTCCCGCCCGAAGGCAAGCGCGAGTGATTCTTTCAACTGGGGAAGATAATTGCCCTCGATCCAAAACTGGTAGATGGAATTATCGACCCCGAGGATCAGGCGGCCCGACTCAAATGAAACGGGCCGGACCAGGGAAAACCAGCGCTTGTAGGCGTCGGGAGAGATGAGCTTTTGCAACTCATCGCAGGCTTTCTGCCAAAGCTCCTGTTGGTCCTCTATCGGCGTCTGTTGCATGGTGGAGGATTAGTACAACCCTCCTAAAGTTTCACACAAGCAGAAAACGAAAATCAAATCGCTTTTTCGCCTTTTTCTTCCGTCCGGATGCGGATGGCGTCCTCCACGGGGATGATAAAGACCTTTCCGTCGCCGATTTTGCCGGTTTTAGCCGACTTGATGATGGCTTCGACGGCTTTGGCGATGAGGGACTCGGCCAAAACGATCTCGATTTTCACTTTGGGGAGGAAATCAACGGTGTATTCGCTGCCGCGATAGATCTCCGTGTGGCCTTTTTGGCGGCCAAAACCCTTCACTTCCGTGACCGTGAGGCCTTC
>JAQTNW010000051.1 GCA_028713655.1 Candidatus Methylacidiphilales bacterium
TGTCGGCCTGGATCTGGATGATGCGGCTGACGCGCTCGCGCTTGTTGGTGCGCGGATTATAAATGGTGTCGCCCTTGCTGAGCTTGCCGCTGTAAACGCGGAAGAAAATGAGTTTGCCGACAAACGGATCGGACCAGAGCTTGAACGCCAGACCGCAGAACTTGTGGTCGTCGTTGGCCGGGGCTTCGATCTTGGTTCCGGGGGAGTCCGGGTCCAGGCCGACGGCGGGCGGGATGTCAATCGGGCTCGGCAGATAATCCACCACGGCATCGATCAAGGCTTGCACGCCCTTGTTTTTGAAAGCGGAACCGCCCACAACCGGAACGATTTTATTGGTGCACACCAAGCGGCGGATCGCCTGCTTCAGTTGCATCGCGGTCGGAGCTTTTTCTTCAAGGAACAACGTGGCGATCTCGTCGTCCTGGTCCGCCACGGCTTCTGTCAAATCAGCCAGGGCTTTCTTGGCCATGGCCTGGAGTTCGGCGGGGATTGCTTCAATTTTGTATGTCGAGCCCATCGTGTTGTCATCGACATAAACAATGGCGAGCTGGTTGATGACGTCGATCTGGCCCCGCAGCGTGTCTTCCTTGCCCAGCGGAATCAAAACCGGCCAGGCATTGGCCTTGAGCTTGTCGCGCATTTCATTGACGGCGTTGTCGAAGTTGGCGCCGACGCGGTCCATCTTGTTGACGAAAGCGATGCGGGGAACATTGTATTTGGTGGCCTGGCGCCAGACGGTTTCGGACTGGGGCTGCACACCCGCCACGCCGCAAAACACCGCAACCGCGCCGTCAAGCACGCGCAGGGAACGCTCCACTTCCGCCGTGAAATCCACGTGGCCGGGAGTGTCGATGATATTGACGCGGTTCTTGGTGCCTTCGTAAACCTTAACCAGGCCGGCTTCGGGCTTCACAGGCCAGAAACAGGTGGTGGCGGCGGACGTGATCGTGATGCCGCGTTCGCGCTCCTGTTCCATCCAGTCGGTCACCGTGGTGCCGTCATGCACCTCGCCGATCTTGTGGATCATGCCGGTGTAAAACAGGATACGCTCGGTGAGCGTGGTCTTCCCCGCGTCAATATGGGCGCAGATGCCGATATTGCGGGTTCTTTCCAGGGTATAAGCTCGTGTGGGTGAGGCTGCCATAACAACAAATTTTTGAATTTTTACCAGCGCATGTGCGCAAATGCCTTGTTTGCCTGGGCCATGCGATGCACGTCATCGCGTTTCTTGATCGCATTACCCTGCCCTGCGGCGGCTTCCTTGATTTCAGTTGCGAGAGCTTTCGCCATCGGCTGGCCTTTGCGGCCCGCGGCGTTGCCGACAATCCAGCGCAGCGCAAGAGCGAGCTGGCGTTCGGGCGTCACTTCCATCGGCACCTGATATGTGGCGCCGCCAACGCGACGCGACTTCACTTCGAGGCGGGGTTTCACGTTTTCGACGGCCTTGGTCAGGATTTCAAGGGGATTGCCTTCCTTGTTTTCCAGGTTGGCGTTGTCGATGGCCTTATAAACAATCCGCTGCGCGGTGGACTTTTTACCGCATTTCATGACGGTGCTGATCAAAGTCCCGACGACCGGGTTTTCATAAACCGGATCCGGGAGACCCACCCTCTTAACTGCTCTGCGACGACGTGCCATAAATTTTTGGGTTAAAGTTTGTTAAAAGATTACTTTTTGGCGGCAGCCGCGGCGCCTTCGGCGCTCTTCTTCGGCTTTTTCACGCCGTATTTGCTGCGGGAAACGTTGCGGTTGAGTTTGTTCGTGTTGCTGGGTCCGACCGCGCCGAGGCAGTCGAGGGAACCGCGTACTATATGATAACGGACACCGGGAAGATCCTTCACGCGTCCGCCGCGGACCAGGACAATCGAGTGTTCCTGCAGGTTATGGCCTTCGCCGCCGATATAGGCGATGACTTCAAAGCCGTTGGTCAGGCGCACCTTGGCGACTTTACGCAAAGCGGAGTTCGGCTTCTTGGGCGTGCGGGTCATGACCTGCATGCAAACGCCGCGGCGCGCCGGGCTGTTTTGAAGCGCAGGGGCCTTCGTCTTGCGTTTGACCGCTTTCCGTCCGTTTCTCACGAGCTGGTTGATCGTCGGCATCGTTACCGTTTCCTTTATTCAGTTCCTGTTTCCGTTTCCTAAACCTTAAAAAAACAAAGCACGCGCGGCAAAAGCCATGCGTGCTTTAAGTTCTTACGCGCATGGAGGACGACCCGGGGCCGTCACACGCTTTTACCTGCTCCTGCCTTGGTAATCCCTTTCCAATGAAAGGGAATGAAAGTTCTACGGATTTCGCACGGGGATGCAAGAGGAATTTTAAAAAAAAGCTTAAAAACCGGCACGATTGGCATCTATCCCCCTGATAAGTGGGAAGACAAGGGGGTTTCTGTTGCCCGCGAACCACGCGAAAAAACGCGAAATGGGGAGGCATTTAACGCAAAGAGTCCGCCAAAGTCCGCCGCGGCGGACGAAGTGGCAATCCATCCAAAACCGAAAATCTCCGCCCCAATTCCACTGGATTTCCCCTTACACAGGGCCATACTTCCCACATGAGCGGGATTAATTTCGTCGTGAACGAGCGCGGTCAGAAGACTGCGGTAGTCATTGATTTGAAAAAACATGCGGGCGTTTGGGAGGATATTTACGACACCCTTCTTGCTCGCTCCCGCAGGCATGAACCGAGGGAAACCTTGGAATCCGTCAAACGCCGCTTGAGGCAGACGACGCATGCTTGAGTATCAGATAACTTTTGCACGTTCCGCCCGCAAAGAATTGGAAAAATTGCCCCCTCACATTGCGGAACGAATTCTCGGCAAAATAGAGGATTTATCGGCAACTCCAAGACCCGGCGGCTCTCTCAAACTCAAGGGAGGCCGGAATTTATGGAGAATCCGAATTGGAGATTACCGGGTGATTTATGAAATTGATGATGGGAAAGGAATCATTGATATTTCCATCATCCGCCATCGCCGCGAAGTCTATCGGGATTTATAAAAACTGGCCGCACCAGAACACTGGACTGATGAATTCTGCTGAAGAATCTATCTTGACAGCGCCGGACAAGTCAGCCGCAACGAAGCCCGGGAACTGGTTGATTTTACCCGCAATCTGCAAACCAGATTAATGAGTTGGCTCAAACAAAATCATCCGCACCTTTGCTGAACGCAAACAGCGGCTTTGTCCCCACCTCCGTGCCTGTGACTCCGTGAGAAAAAAAATGTATTTGAATCATCCTGTTAAATCCAGATCCAGCTGAATTCCGGCGACAGCCGGGTGCATCTGAAGTATATTCACTTTAACTAAAACGGATTCAATTATGGAAATCAAACGAAGCGGCTCACAGCCATCCAATAAAGGCCCGGCCGACTGGTTTACCGGCACGGTCCGGATCGACCCCCTGTTTCAGACAAGCGCACCGTCACGCGCGGCTGGCGCCAGTGTCACGTTTGAGCCCGGCGCCCGAACCGCATGGCACACCCACCCGCTGGGCCAGACCCTGATTGTCACCGCCGGTTGCGGGCGTGTACAATGCGAGGGCGGGCCGATTGAAGAGATCCGGCCCGGCGACGTCGTTTGGTTTCCGCCGGGAGAGAAGCATTGGCACGGCGCGTCGCCAACCACGGCCCTGACCCACATCGCGATTCAAGAGGCGCTCGATGGGAAGGTCGTCGATTGGATGGAAAAAGTCAGTGACGAACAATATTGCAATCAGAGTCTTAAGTCTTAAGTTTCAAGTTTTAAGTCGGAGAAAATTCAGAAGTTTGAATTAAGAATTATGAAACGTGATTTTCGGAATTCTACATTCTGAATTCATCATTTCCCTCCGTCTTCCTTGGCGTCCATGGCGGGCTTGGCGCGAAACCCTTTCTGTTTTATCTGTGTAAATCTGTGTCCATCCGTGGTCCTGTTTAAGTTTCAGGCTTCCTTTTCCTCTGCGTTCTTCGCGATCTTTGCGCGAGGCCACTCTTACTTTGCCGGGGGCTTGGTCTGCGAAACCGGGTCGAGCAGCCGCTTGAGCGTCACCGCATCCAGACCGGATTCCGCCGCCGCCACTTCCCGGATGCTGCGCCCTTCGAGATACGCCTTCTTCGCCAGGGCCGCCGCCTTTTCATAACCAATCACAGGCGCCAGAACCGTCACCATTGCCAGGCTTTGCTCAATCATGCTTTCACAATGTTCCCGGTCCGCCGCCAGCCCCGCCACACAACGACGCGCAAAAACCCGGCTGCCCTGCGCCAGCAATTCGATCGATTGCAGCAGGTTGTGCCCGATGAGCGGCATCATCACGTTCAACTCAAAATTGCCATAAAGCCCGCCCAGCGTGATCGACGCATCGTTCCCGATCACCTGCGCGCAAACCATCAGGAGCATTTCGCTCATGACCGGGTTCACCTTTCCCGGCATGATGGACGAACCCGGTTGCGTGGCGGGCAACTTCAACTCGCCCAGGCCGCAGCGCGGGCCCGAGCCCAAAAAACGAATGTCGTTTGCTATCTTGATCAAACTGACCGCAATGGTTTTGAGAGCCCCGCTGGCTTCCACACAGGCGTCTTTCCCGGCCTGCGCCTCAAAATGATTTTTTGCTTCGCGCAGGGGCAACCCTGTCGCTCGAACCAACGCCTCTATCGTAAGCCGGGCAAAGTCCGGATGGGCATTGATTCCCGTGCCGACCGCCGTGCCACCCAGCGCAAGCTCGCCCAAATGTTCATCCAACGATTCCAGGCGCCTGATTCCGTGCTCCACCTGGCTTGCGTAGCCGCCAAATTCCTGGCCCAGAGACATCGGCGTGGCATCCTGCAAATGGGTCCGTCCGATTTTGATGACATTCTGAAATTCCTGTTCCTTTGCCGCCAGCGCCGCATGCAATTCCTTCAGCGCCGGAATCAAACCTTCGTGCAAGGCCTCCAGCGCGGCCAGATGGATCGCCGTGGGAATAACATCATTGCTGGACTGGCAACAGTTGACATGGTCGTTCGGATGCACCGACTGGTCCCCGCGTCGTCCGCCCCTGAGCTCAATCGCGCGGTTGGCGATGACTTCATTGGCATTCATATTGGTCGAGGTGCCGGAACCGGTCTGGAAAACATCCACGACAAACTGGCTGTCCCAACGTCCATCGGCCACTTCCTGTGCCGCTTCCTGGATCGACCGCGCGCGTTTGGAATCCAGCAACCCAAGCGACTCGTTCGTTTTGGCCGCGTGCTGCTTGATCAATCCCAGAGCCCGGATGAAACGGCGGGGAAAGTGAAAATTGCTGATCGGAAAATTTTCCAATGCGCGGGCGGTTTGCGCGGCATAATAAGCGTCCGCCGGGACCTGCATCGGCCCCATCGAATCGCTCTCCGTCCGGGTTGTACTCACGGATTAAATTTTGACACCTTCAAATGACAGGGAAATCTGGACCTCGTCGCCGACCGGGCCTACCATCTTGGTCATCCCAAAGTCGCTGCGCTTGAGCGTGAAGGCTGTGTCACCCCCGCGCCGGGTTTCGCCCTTCATGCCGGGAACCGCAGGCGAACCGTTGAAGGTGAAAGTCAACGGCTTCGTGACGCCATGCAGCGTAAAATTGCCGGTCACTTCGTACACATTATCGCCTTTCAACGCCACATGCGTGCTTTCGAATGACAAGGTTGGATATTTTGCCACGTCGAAAAAGTCCGGGCTGCAGAGGTGCTTGTTTCGCATGTCATTGGCCGTATCGACGCTGGCGGCCTGCGCCACCACCTTGACCGACGATTTATCGGGGTTCTCCGCGTCCACGGTGACAGTGCCTTCAAACTGTTTGAAGGAGCCATTCACCCAACTGATGCCCAAATGGCGGATCTTGAAAGCCAGATTCGAGTGGACTGGGTCTATTTTATAGGTCTCAGGAGCCGCCTGGAGCGATGAAATTTGAACCGCAACAAGGGCCGCTGCCAACAGGGAAATCCATCTGATTTTCATAGGGGTTAGCATAGCTGGATCCGCCCCAAATGCAACCAACTGAATAATTCTGGCATTCCCGCCGCTTTCGCATATTTTCCTTCAACGCCATTTTTCATCTATGATCGACTCCATTACAGGTTTTTTCGCCAAAGGCGGCCCCTTCATGATCCCGCTGGGCATCTGCTCCATCACTTCGGTCACCTTCATGCTGGAGCGCGGCTTCGCCCTGCGCCGCAGCGAGGTCATCCCGGAAACCCTCTACAACACCGTATTCAATTTTAAAATCGGCCAGCCGACCTCCGACTTGGAACGCATGGCGTCGCCCGGACGCAGCACCCTCGCGCGCCTGGTGCGCGTCTGCCTGGAACATCTCCCCTGGAGCAAGGCCGAAAACGTCGAGGCCGTCCAAACCCGGGCCCGGCGGGAAATCTCCCATCTGGAACGCGGGCTGGTGATCCTGGAAATCATCGTCGGCATTTCGCCATTGCTCGGCCTGCTGGGGACCATCTCGGGCCTGATCACGATTTTCGGAAATGTGGGCGGCACGAGCATCGCCGAGCAGGGGATGATCCTGGCCAAGGGCATTTCGGAGGCGTTGAACACCACCGTCGTCGGCCTGGTGGTGGCCATTCCCTCGTTGATCGCCTACAGCTATTACTCCAAAAAGGTCGAGACCCTCGCCGTGGAAATGGAAAGCATCTGCATGGATTTGCTGACGAAGCTTTACCTACAACCGCCCGAATAGAACCATGCGCTTTTACACCAAGCATCGCCGCACGCCGATCATCAACATCGTGTCGCTGGTTGATATTCTCTGCATCCTGCTGATTTTTTTCATTGTCACCACGACCTTCAGGAAGGACGAGCCGCGAGTTGAAATCAAGGTGCCGGAATCCTCAAGCGCCACCAAGGACCCCCATCCGCAGGAGCCCGTCATCATCTATGCCAGCAAGGACCTCAAAGTGTACGTCGGTTCCGCTGAAGTGCCGATGGCCAGGCTGCCCCTCGTCCTCAGGGCCAGGAAAGCCGAGGCCGAAACAACCATCTTCGCCCTCAAGGCCGACACGGACATTCCGCTGGGATTTTTTGTCAAGGTGCTGGACGCCTCCAAGGAGGCCGGCCTGACCAACCTGCAAATGTTCACCGAACCGCCCAAAACCTCAAATCCGTAAAATCAGTTTATGGTTCTTCCCATCATCCGTTACGGCAACCCGGTGCTGCGGCGCAAAGGCGCCCTCATTGAAAAAATCACACCCGAAATCCGGCAGTTGGCGCAGGATATGATCGACACCATGCACGAAGCCGAGGGCGTGGGCCTTGCCGCCCAACAGGCGGGCCATGCGCTGCAACTGGCGGTCATTCATATTCCGTCCAACATCGAACGCCCCTCTAAGATGTGGATCGGCGGAAAGGAAGTCGATCTGCAGCTCTACATGCCGCTGGTTCTAATCAATCCGAAGCTTGCCCTTACCAAAAAGAAGGAAATCGGATCGGAAGGCTGCCTGAGTTTCCCGGGCATCACGGCTGAAATCAGCCGCGGCTATCGCGTGAAAGTACAATCCCTGAATCTGGAGGGAAAACCGTTCGCGTTCGAAGCCGCCGGGCTGCTGGGCCGCGCGGTGCAACACGAAGCCGACCATCTCAACGGCGTACTCTTCATCGACCGCATGACGCCGGAAGACCGCGAAGCGTTAAAAGACGAAATCGAAAGCATCCGGATTCCCTCGAAATAGGACCGTAGCGCGGGCGTCCCCGCCTGCGGGTTCAAGCGGCGTCCCGCCGCAAGTTATTGGTTCATACTGGAGGACATTGCTGGGAAATTAGCCGCGAAAAGGCGCAAAATTCGCAAAAAAATCAGGCAACCAGGTCAATCATGTTGCCAAAACTGCCTTCTGACTCAGTGCATATTTTTTGATTTCGAACCTGGGTGCGCCAAAGTTCAGTAATAAACCGTGTTCGATTCGTGAGGCACGCAAATAGCCGAGCATTTGCGCCACATGCTCGTCCACCAACGCCTTGGCGGCTTTCAGTTCAATTATCAGCCGGTTGTCCACAAACACATCTGCGATATACTCGCCAATCAACGCACCATCCTCGTCATACACCTTCAGTTGATGCTGCTGTTTCACATCCAAGCCGAGTTTTTGCAGCCGGTGCGCCAACGCATTCTCATATACTTTCTCGAGGTGGCCGTGTTTGTGATAGCAATGAATTGCAAACGCCGTCGCTCGCACTACGTCACATAATTCCATGATATCCTTCATAAACCATTCCTTTCGCTTTCTTGCTTATTTTGCGTCTTTTGCGCCTTTTAGCGGCCAAACCTGCTTTACGGATTAGCCTAATAAAGAAACAGGAATGTTTCTTTACAGTTTCTTATTGGCAACATCCGTCGGGAAAAGTGGACTGACGCTCGCATCTCGTTTAGATTTGATCCTCCATGTTGCTTCGCGCCAACACAGTCCTGACCCTGTCCGGCCCGCCTCTTGAAAAGGCGGATGTCCGCGTCACGGGCAATCGCATCACCGAAGTCGGCCCCTCCCTCACCCCGCACGAAGGCGAACCGGTCCACGACCTGCCCGGCCATGTGCTGCTGCCGGGCCTCATCAACGCCCATTGCCATCTGGATTACACCGGCTTCAAAGGCTCCATCTTCCCAACCAAAAGTTTTACCGGCTGGATCCGGCGCATCAACGCGCTCAAAGGCAGCTTCAGCGCCGACGATTACTTGAAATCGATCGACGACGGCTTTCAACAACTCATGCGCAGCGGTTGCACGACCGTGTTTAACATCGAAGCCTTTCCGGACCTTTTCCTGCGAATGAAAAAACCGCCCATCCGCACCTGGTGGTTCCTGGAACTGATCGACATCCGCACCCGCCTGGCAGGCGATGATACGCTGGCCGGCGCGCTGGCATTCTTTGCCGAGCACAAGGACTGGCCCGGAGGTTTCGGCCTCAGCCCGCACTCCCCCTACACCGCCAGCATCGAGCTTTTTCGACTGGCCAAGCATTGCAGCCAGGATATGGGCATGCGGTTCACGACCCATATCGCCGAATCGATCGAGGAACAGGAAATGTTCCTTTACGGCCAGGGACCTCTGTACGACTTTCTCACGGAGCTCGGACGAGATACGGAGGACTGCGGCCAGGGCTCGGCCCTCTCCCATTTGATGGATTTCGGCCTGCTGGATGAGCATTGCCTCGCTGTTCACTTGAACTATCTCCAGGAATACGACCTGAAACTCCTGCGCGAACATCCGCTCAACATCGTCCACTGCCCCCGCTGCCACGCTTATTTCGCACACTCCCGCTTTCCGCTTGAGCGCCTGCGCGACGCGGGCTGCAGCATCAGCCTCGGCACCGACAGCCTGGCCAGCAACGACATGCTCGACTTGCGCGGCGAGATCCGGCAGCTCCGGAAAAATTATCCCAACCTGACCGCGGAGGAATGCCTTCACATGGTGACCACGGCGCCGGCGCGGGCAATCGGTCTGCCCGGTGAACTGGGAGTCATCGCACCCGGGGCTTTTGCCGACCTCATCGCGTTCCCCCTGCCCGCAAATACGAACCCCTACCAGGCTGTCCTTTTTTCCGAGGGCCCGCCCTCATTTTTCATGGTGGATGGGGAAATAAAGAATCCGACGAACTCCGGTTGACATGCACATGAAAAATGTCTGGCTGCAACAAATGACAAATCTCGCGGCTATCCAGACCGGCGGACAAGATGTCCGCCGGAGCGGGCAGGATGCCCGCGCTCCCTGAACACAGGATTCGCATAGCCCCGATAAAATTTCACATCGTCGGGCGGATTTTTCCCCTCTAACCTCGCAAGATGCCGTCGTTCGAGGAATACCTGTCAAGCCGCCTCCAGCAGGACGAGGAACAAAACCTCACCCGCTGTCTGAGCGTACTACCGGAGGGAATCGTCACTTGTTCCGGCAACGATTACCTCGGTCTCTCCCGCCACCCGCGCGTGGTTGAGGCCGCAGCGAACTCGCTGAAACAGGGGCAAATCGGCGCTTCCGCCGCGCGGCTGGTCAGCGGCAACCATCCCGAGCACATTTTGCTCGAGAAAAAAATGGCTGCGTTCAAAGGAACCGAAGCCTGCCTGGCTTTTCCAAGCGGCTACGCGGCCGCCTGCGGCGCCATCCCCGCGTTGATGGATCGCGCGGATTATGTGGTGCTCGACAAACTCTGCCACGCCTGCCTCTTTGACGGGGCGCGCCTGTCCGGCGCGACGCTGGCCGTCTTCGCCCATAACGACACGAGCCAGCTCACCGATGTATTGCGGGAAATTCGTTCGCGCCAATCTGACGCCAGGATTTTGATCGTTGTGGAGTCCGTCTATTCGATGGATGGCGACATCGCGCCACTCGAAGAAATCTGCCGATTGAAACAGGAGTTTGGCGCATGGCTGATGGTGGATGAAGCTCATGCCACCGGCATTTACGGACCTCAAGGCAGAGGCCTTTGCGCCGAACGAAAAATTGCCGGCCAGGTTGAAATCCAGATGGGAACCTTGGGCAAGGCGCTGGGCGTGAGCGGCGGATATATCGCGGGAAACGCCAATTTGAAACAACTGCTCCTCCAGCACGCCCGCAGTTTTATTTTCAGCACCGGAACCCCGCCCTGCCTGTCCGCCGCATTGCTGGCGGCGCTGGAAATCGTCGGCAGCGGCGAAGGCACTGCGTTGCGCGAAAAATTGTGGGCAAACGTCCAGCGACTTTACTCATTGACCGGCGGGAAAACCAATCTCCTGAGCCCCATCACGCCCCTGATCCTGGGCGATGAAGAAGCCGCACTGAGAGCCTCCCGGCAGTTGCTGGAAGCGGGTTTTTATATCCCCGCGATCCGTTACCCCTCCGTCGCCCGTGGAACCGCCCGCCTGCGCATCACCCTGAACAGCCTCCACACTCCGGAACAAATTTCCGGATTGGCCGCAGCGCTTGCGAAGGTCTGTCGGGCATGTTGAATTTTTCTTGCAGAATTGGAAACAGTAGAACGAAAATACAATTCGTATGACAACTGCCTCTTTGTCACCCAAATACCAAATCGTTATTCCGAAGGAAATCCGGAAGCATCATAAACTGCGGCCCGGACAAAAACTTCAAATCGTGGACAAAGGCGGGGAAATTGTCCTGCGTCCCACCCTGAGCGGAGAACAATTGATGGGGATTCTCTCAGACTGTCGCCACATCCCCTTCGAACGCGAACCCGATCATTACCTGCCAGGACGACGCCAAATACAAAGCACCCATGTCCGCTATTTCAAAAAGAAATAAAAAGGGGAAAGGTTCGCAAAGTCCCGAGATGACACTTTCCGATCTCGACAAACAATACCTCTGGCACCCGTTCACGCCGTCGGAGCGCTGGCTGGATCCCGCCTTTGAACCCATCGTCATCACGGAAGGCGAGGGCTCGTGGTTGATCGATGAAAAGGGAGAAAAGTATCTCGACGGCAATTCGTCCATCTGGACAAACCTCCACGGCCATCGCCACCCAAAAATCAATGCGGCGATCAAAAAGCAACTGGACCGCATCGCGCACTCCTCCTTTTTGGGACTGACAAATGATCTGGCGCCCGGGCTCGCGGAACAACTGATCGGACTGGCTTCCACTCCGAAGGATTCATTAGCCCGCTGCTTTTTTTCCGACGATGGCTCCACGGCAATCGAGGCCGCGCTCAAGATCGTGTACCAATACTTCCAGCAAAACGGGCAGCCGGAACGAAAGACGTTTGTCTCGCTCGGCTCCGCCTATCATGGCGACACAACCGGCGCCATGAGCGTAGGCCACAGCCCGCTGTTTCATCACAGCTATCGCGGCATGCTTTTCCCGGCGGAGGAAGTCATGTCGCCCTATTGTTATCGCTGCCCGTTCAACACTGCCAAACCGGAAAAGCACGACGCCCGCGCGTGCCGCAAGTGCAATTGGGAATGCGTCGATCTGGTGGAGAATAAATTTGAAGAGCTTGGTGGCTCAAGCGCCGCATGGGTCATTGAGCCCCGCGTCCAGGGCGCTGCGGGGTTCATCATGCACCCGGAAGGATATCTCGAAAAAACCTCGCGGATCGCGCAATCGCACGGCGCAAAGGTAATTCTCGATGAAGTCATGACCGGCTTCGACCGGACGGGCTCGCCGTTTGCGTTTCAAAAAGAAAACGTACAGCCCGACCTCGTTGCGCTGGCCAAGGGATTGAGCGGCGGTTATCTGCCGCTGGCCGCCACGCTCGTCACGGAGGAGCTTTTCGAAGGGTTCCGGGGCGACAGCACTCGCACGTTTTTTCACGGCCACAGCTATACCGGCAACGCGCTCGGCTGCGCGGCAGCCCTGGCAAGTCTGGAAATTTTGCAAAGCCCGGAATGCAAGGTCCGGCAACAGGCGCTCGAACAGGTCCTGAAAAAATCCCACGATTTATTCTGGCAATTGGAGTACGTCGGCGACGTGCGTCAGGAAGGCTGCATTCTGGCCATCGAACTGGTGCAAGATTTTCAAATACGCCGGGCGTTCGATCCCGCGCGCCGCGTCGGCGTGGAAGTGTGCCGCCACGCCGCCGAGCACGGCCTTCTTACACGGCCCGTGGGCGATGTGTTGCTGCTGATGCCTCCCTACTCCACCACCGAATCCGAAGCACAACAAATGATCGATGCTCTCTACAAAGCGATACAAAGCACTTTTAACCACGGATAGCACGGATTAAAACGGATATGGAAAGCTTATTTAGAATTTCGGAATTCAGAAGACAGAATTCAGAAGACAGAATGAGATCCGAGATCATTCTGAATACTGGCTCCTGAATTCCATCTACCGGGTATTTACATATGAATGGAATTTTCATCACAGGCACGGGCACAGGCGTCGGGAAAACATTTTTCACCGCGGCCTGCACGCGCGCCTTGCGGAAGCGCGGCATCCCGGCCCTGGCCCTGAAACCCATTTCCTGCGGCGGCCGGACCGACGAGGAACTTTACGCCAAAGCCAATGAAGAAACCCTGAGTCTGAACGAAATCAACCACATCCACCTCGCACCCCCGCTCTCGCCCTACGCGGCAAGCGCGGTTGAAAACAAACCGTTCGATCTTTCCGCCTTGCGCGACGGTATTAACTCCGTGACGGCCCGCCATCCCGGGCCGTTTTTGATCGAAGGCGTGGGCGGCTGGCTCGTTCCCATCACGCGCGATTATTGGGTGCGGGACTGGGCTCGCGAATTGGATCTGCCGGTCTGTCTGGTTGCCGGCGCCGGGTTGGGCACAATCAACCACACCCTCCTGACGGTTGAAAGCATCCGGCAATCGGGCGCGCGGATTCTCGGCATTGTCTTGAATCACCACGGGGTTCCCGACGACATGGCCGCACAAACCAATCCCGCTATTCTTGAGGATCTGAGCGGCCTTCCGGTACTGCGGTTTCACGGGCCTGAGGATTTGCTCAAGCTTCCAAGCTGGCTGTTGCCCTAGCATCAGCCGCATCCAGCCCCCTGATAAGGGGGAACTGAAGGGGGATTGGCCACAAAAGATCTCAAAGAACCCAAAGAAGAACATTTTTCACCGCAGAACGCAGAGAAGGATATTTTGAACCACGGATAAACGCGGATTTACACAGATCAAAAAAGCAAGTTTCGCGCCAAGCTCCAAACGGACTGAAGGTCCGAGTGCGACGACGGCCTCACCGGTGCCCCCTGCCTGCGGCTGCGCAGCCGCAGGCAGGGCTTCCGGTTCCCTTCATCTTATTGATGAAGGTTCCAAGAAAATACCACAGATTGAAAAAACAAGTGCGCCGGCAGAGCGTAGTGGCGACGGCACTTTTTACTCGCGACGCATGTCGGAGTTGGGCCGTGGCGGACGAAGCGGCGGGACGCGGTTGCGTGGGGCCGGCATTGCCACGAGCCCCGCGCTTTTGACTCGCTCAGCCGCCAACATGCGGTCATTATTATCGATTAGTAAAAATGAATCGATTTATTGCTAAATGGATTGTTAGAATCATTGGAACGATCACTACGATCATCGGCCTTTTTGCAATTTGCGCATCTCTCAAAGCCACGCCTGAAATGTTACGCTGCCCGCACCCTATTATCGGGTTGTTAATTGCACTTTTCATGGCGGCATTCGGAGTCTATGTCGTCCATCTTGGCTTTTTGCTTTACGTCCACCGCTCGCGAAAGGTCTTTGAACGAGTTTATTTGGGCGCCGCCATATTTCTCATGATGAGTCTTCGCCACATGATCACCTCAGAATCCCTCTATTACCTGATATTTATTTTTGTCGGTATAATCGCGGTCTTCGCACGATCAGCCATCAGCGACTGTTTGTTTTTAAAAGGCCTATGAGAGTGGAACGCCCGCGCTCCGGTAAACCATAAATCTTCCTTGGCGGACGTGAGAAATCCGCTGCGCAATAAAAATGGGACGACAGGGAGGTCGTCCCTCCATTTGTTGATTATAACCCCGGCCCCCTGATTTACAGGTTGAATCCAGGGATTCAAATCGCCTATAGATAGCTATCGCATGAAACAGGACGTATTTGCCGGCGCAGCCCTTTTCCTCCCACCCGAACCGGAGTCCCTCGACGCGCTCGATATTGAGCCGACCATCATCGAGGGCCTGGTCCTCAAAGCGCTCAGCGGGCGCAGCGCCATTGTGGCGGGAGATCTTGCCAACGAACTCAACCTGCCTTACTTCAACGTCCTCGAACCCATCCTGGAACGGCTGCGCGAGTCAAAGTTGATTGATGTTTTGCGCGGCGATTACCAGGCCATTTCCTATCTGCTCTCCGCCACCGATGCCGGGCGCGATCGCGCCGCCCAGTATTTTGAGCAATCCGCTTACGTCGGCCCCGCTCCGGTTTCCATCCAGAATTACATCCAGGCCATTCACACCCAAACGATCCGCAATATCCAAATCAACCAGCGCCGCCTGATGGGCGCGTTCGACGGCCTGATTTTCGAGGATGAAATCCTGCGCCAGATCGGGCCCGCCACAAATTCAGGCCAATCGATCTTTCTCTACGGCCCGCCCGGCAATGGCAAAACTTCCATCGCTGAGCGGGTGGTGGACGCTTTCGGCGGCGCGATTTTCATCCCGTATTGCATCGAAATCAACGGCTCGATCATCCGGCTCTTTGACGATTACAACCACAAGGAAGTAACCGCGGAGGACGACCCCCGGTTGCTTCAGAAATACGACCGGCGCTGGCGGCTCATCAAACGGCCCGTAATCGTAGTGGGCGGCGAGCTCGGCATGGAATCGCTGGATCTGATCTGGAGCAACGAATCCCGTTTTTATGAAGCGCCGTTTCAAATGAAAGCCAACGGCGGCTGCTTCATGATCGACGACTTCGGACGCCAACGCATGGACCCCAAGGATCTGCTGAACCGCTGGATCGTTCCGTTGGAAAAGAAAATCGATTATCTGGCCCTACACACCGGCATCAAGATTGCGGTTCCCTTCGATGTGCTGCTGGTCATCTCAACCAACCTGGATCCGCGCGACCTGGTGGATGAGGCATTCCTGCGCCGGCTGCGCTATAAAATCCCGATCGGCAATCCGAACGAGGAAAATTTCAGAAAAATCTGGGAAATGGATTCCCAAAAACGGGGAATTCCGTACAGCGATGAGGTCGTCGGGTATTTCCTTGAAAAGCACATGAAACCCAAGGGCCGCCCCCTGCGCTGTTGCATCCCGCGGGATATTCTTGAGCTGGTGATGGATTCCTGCCGTTACAACCAGGTCCAGATCACCATTTCACCCAAATTGATCGATGACGCGGCCGAGGCCTATTTTGTGGATCTCGGGGAAAAACTTGCTGCAAACGAGGGCTATATCGTCTGATTGGCCGCCGACTTTAATCCGCCGACGCTATTTTGTCCGGCTGTTATCGGGAGAATGGGTCTGAACAATTGCCTGAATCCCGAATTCCTGAACGATTTTTTTCGCTTCCGGGTTTTTGGGCGACAACAGCAACAAATCCCGGCTCAAGCGGTTCAGGGTATTTTTTACCACCTGTGCCTTTTCCAAGGTTGGCTGGGCCTGCAACAGAGTCTGTCGAATACCGGCTCTTTGCAAAAGTGCGCCATGCAAATCCAGCGCGCTCAAAAGTATCAGCACCAGCAGGACCAGCGCCATCGGCCAAAACGGGGAGTAATGCGCTTCGGCCTTTTTTTCGGGTTGGGAGGATTTTCTGGCCATAACACTCTTCCTACCTGCCCGCCGCAGGCTTGGTCGCAGGACCGATTTGGTATTGCTTCAGCAAATCCTTCAAATCCGGATCAACCTGCGCCGCCTGGTTGATGCGGGAAACCAGGTTCTGGAGGAGGGGAGCCAGATTATTTGCGGAATTGATTTCCATTTGGGCCTGCATGAGCTGCTGACGCAGCATATCGTTGTTTTGCAGGAGCAGCGTCCGGGTCAGCATCAAAAAAGAAGCCAATACCGCCAGGATATTCAGAATAACAAACTGTGTTTTATTCACATCCAAAACCTTGCTTGCCCAGTCTTAGGACTCTCCCATGAACATACCCTCTTGGCAAGACTACTTCCGGCTTGCTTCCGGCCCCGGGCTTTCACATCCTTTCAACTCATACTTTATGGCAAATCCAAACAGCAGTCCCTTTGACGAGCCTCGATTGATCGACAGCTCGGATGATGTTTTTAAACGATACGGTTACCCGGCCCTGGCAGGCGCCGTGCTTCTGCTGCTCGTCCTGGCAGGCGGAGCTTATAAATGGCAGCAAACAATGGCGCGTGAAGCCACGGCCCAGGATAAATTTTCCGGCGCCAAAAACGAGGATGACTATCGCTCCCTGATTAGCCAATACCCACACACCGCAGCCGCCGCTCTTTCGCTGGTTGAGATGGCCAAAACGGAACGGGAAAATAAAAATTACGGCGCGGCCGCCGATTTGTACGGGCGTTTTTTAAAGGAACACAAAGGCCATCCGATCTCACCCGCGGTGGAATATGCGCGCGCCGCATGCCTGGAAGGCGCCGGATCCAAAAGCGATGCCAAGGCGGCGTATGAAGCGATCTTTAATGCCAAACCCGAGCACCCCTACGCCGGTGCCGCCGCTGTCGCACTCGCGCGAATTTATCAGGCCGATAAGAATATCACCGCAGCCCGCCAGGTGCTGACCGACTTGCTGGCCCGCGACACGGCCAGCAGCAGCCTCGGAGAAGCGCGGGAATTGTTGCGCGAACTTCCGGCGGATACAAAGTAAAGCTCCCCTACCTTACGGATGGGGTATCTGCGCGAAATCTTGCCGAAAACGTATCCTCAGGCTTACAACGCGGCCAAGTAACGCTCGCAATCTATCGCGGCCATGCAACCCATGCCCGCTGCCGTGACCGCCTGGCGGTAAACCGAGTCGGCGCAATCCCCTGCCACAAAAACCCCCTCGACATTCGTCCGGCTGCCTTTCGAAATTTTGACATAACCGGCCGAATCCATTTCAATCTGCCCCTTGAATATTTGGGTGTTGGGCACATGGCCGATGGCGACAAATACGCCCGCGCAATCAAGGGTTGAAACCTCGGATGTTTGCAAGTTTTTCAACCGCACTCCGGTTACGGCATCCTGGCCCACATCCAAAACAGCCTCCACAATCGTGTTCCATACCGGTATGATTTTCGGGTTGCCCAAAACCCGTTCCACCATAATCCGCGAGGCCCTCAATTGGTCCCGGCGATGCACCAAATAAACCGCGGATCCAAAGCGCGTGAGATACATGGCTTCTTCACACGCGGAATCACCCCCGCCGATCACCACCAGCGGTTTGTCACGAAACATCGGCAACGCGCCGTCGCAGGTCGCGCAATATGTCACGCCCTTGTTTTCAAGCTCATGTTCTCCCGGCACGCCCAGGTGCCGGTGCCCGGCGCCAACAGCGATGATGCCCGACCGGGCGTGAATTTCCCTGCCGTCCGCACGCAATGAAAGCGGTTTTTTTGAAAAATCAACCTGTTCGACCAGGCTCATGTAGAGCACGTGTGTTCCAAAACGCACGGCTTGCTCCTGCATTTCCACCATCAGAGCATTGCCATCGATGCCCTTGCTGAAGCCGGGATAATTTTCCACCACCGTGGTTGTGGTCAAAAGCCCGCCCGGTTGCGTCCCGGTGATAAGAAGGGGTTTGAGATTGGCCCTCGCACAATAAATGGCTGCAGACCATCCGGCGCAGCCGGAACCGATAATCACGACATTTTCCATAATATATATATTCTTCAGCGGGAAGATGTCATGAAACCCTGAACTGACAACGAAAAAAAATAAAAAAGGCAGGGAAACGCCCGGCATGCCCGCCGTTCGAGAGCCTTGAGGAATCTGCAGGCACACTGAAAGCATTGGTTTTGATCCTTGTCATCAGTCTCTTCTTCCATTAGTATTGCTTAACTGTCCTATGGTTGCGGCCAACGTCAAACAACACAAGAATTGCGGCACAAAGAGGAAATCATTGTTGTTCATTGATGATGATCCCAGCGTGATTTCGTCCCTGCGCCTTTTATTCGAGTCCGATTATCAAACATTTTCGGCTTCAAGCGTTGCGGAAGGCGTCCGGCTTTTTTCAGAGATACATCCTGAAATTGTGGTGCTGGATCTGAGACTGCCCGACAAAAACGGGATCGAAGCCTTGCGCCAAATCCGAAAATTGGATCCATCGGCGGCCGTTCTCATTTTGACAGGCTATTCCACCCTGGCCACTGCCGAAGAATCACTCCGTCTGGGAGCGGTGGACTACCTGCACAAACCCTTTGATGTCAAATACCTCAAGAACCGCATTCAGGAAATCGCATTAAACACCGGTTCCAACCGTGACAGGGATCGCGGCAAACATGCCCTCACCGAGTCTCTTCAGGATCTGCGCGAGTTCGAGGCGCTCCAAAATGCTTCCGCGGCCTTTTTGCATGATATCTCCAGCCCCTTGACAGCCCTGCTGACAGCTTCCGACCTGCTGAATCAAATGGCCAAAGAGCATGAGGACAGCCCCGGTTCGAAAATGGCCCGCGTGGCTTCGATGGTGTCGGATAATGCCCAATACATCACCGCCCTGGTCGAACAATGGCGTGCCTTTGCCGAGCCCCAGACTTTCATGCAGGACAAGTTCAGGACCCGGCAGGCGATTGAACTGAGCGTGAATCTGATAAGAGAACGGGCAAATGACCACGGCGTAACGCTTCAACTTCACACCCAATCCCCCGACACCACGATTCACGGAAATCATTTTGCCATCGCCCGTGTACTCGCCAACCTGCTCAAAAATGCCATTGAGGCCGTCCCTGCCGGGAGTGGGCTAATTCTCCTGACCGCGCAAACAAGGGGAAACCGCTTCTATTTCACCGTGTCCGACAACGGCAAGGGGATCCTGCCCCACCACCTCGATCTTATTTTTCAGCCCCGTTTTACGACCAAAGCCAAAGGCATGGGTTTGGGAATGGGCCTTTATATTTCCAAGAAAATCATCGAAGCCTCCGGAGGGGAAATCAGCGTGCGCTCTCCGGGCTCGATGTCTGGAGCCGAATTCATCATCAGCCTGCCGCTGTCCTAGCTAATTGGTAATGACCACATCGATCGAAGCCGACAATGAAAGCCTGATTGTTTGTCAAAACAGCCAGGGCACCACCGTACGAGCCACACTTCTGCGCATGACGCGCTATGTCGCGAGTTTTGAAGTCTATAATCCCTACAGCATCCTTCAGTTGTCGGAGATTTTGCGCGATTTCAAGATCATCATCAACAGCAAGACCGTGTACTCGGGCCGCTCCACTGTCACCAGCCTCGTCAACACAGGACTGGTCCTTGTCTGCGAGGCGTCACTGGACGACGAAAGCTGGCTGGATGTCGATATCCTCTCCCCCACCGTCCAGGTAAGCCGGCTCTCGACTGATTTTGAGCGGCTGATCAACGACTGGTCCAAGGTGGAGCAGGTTTCTCCGGAACTGAAAATTCTTATTTCCGACATGCAAACCCTGCTGTTCGACCTGCGCCGCTGGCTCGAGCAGGTCGAAATGGCCCTGCGCACTTCCACCCCGACAGACCGGGCCCGGACCGAAGTGGCCATCATTGAAAAGCTCAACGGCTTGGTTTTACCCGTAACGGAAAATTTGTTCAGCAAATTTGAATCCATCGCGGGCTCCATCCAGCAGGATGTCGAAGCCGTCCATCGCGCCTACACGCGGCGTCAATTGCATCCCATGGTGCTGTGCTCCCCGTTCATGTACCGGACTTATCAAAAGCCGCTCGGTTATGCCGGCGACTACGAGATGGTCAACATGATCCTGCGCGATCCCGTGGAAGGCGCCTCTCTTTTTGCCAAGGTCCTCAACACCCATTTCGTGGGTGTAGCTCCCGCAGAAGCCCACCGCAACCGGGTCAAATACCTAACGGGCATATTGCGTGATGAAACCAAACGCTGCGCCAAAGCCGGCACCACGGCGCGCATTTTCAACCTGGGCTGTGGCCCGGCGAAGGAAGTGCAGAATTTCCTGACTTTTGATGATCTCTGTGACCGCGCCCAACTCACCCTGCTGGATTTCAATGATGAAACCATTGAGCACACCACCAGGCTGCTCAACGACATGAAAATGAAGCACCGGCGCCAGACCCCGATCACGATGGTGAAACGCTCCGTCCATCAAATCCTCAAAGATGGCGCCCGCGGTCCGGAAACAGGCAGGGATGCGGTATTCGATGTGGTGTATTGCGCCGGTCTGTTTGATTATCTTTCCGACCGCATCTGCTGCAGGCTGATGGAAATTTTCTATGAAATGCTGGCGCCAGGCGGACTGCTCGTCGCCACCAATGTCGAGGCCTCCAATCCCTCGCGCCGCATGATGGAGTATCTCATGGATTGGCACCTGATTTACCGCACGCCGGAACAACTCAAGGCCCTGGCCCCCAAAATTGCAGGCGAGAATAATTGCCGGGTGATCAGTGACAACACCAAGGTGAATATTTTCCTCGAAGTAAGAAGACCGGCGGGCAATGGATAAGCAACCTCCATCCCAGGAACTGCAACAATCGTTTTTTGAATACAATCGCGAGTTCCGCATCTCAAATTCCAAAGTGGGATGCATGCTGGTGGTGGTGCTCATGCCCGCCGGGCTGAGCCTGGATTACTTCGTCTACCCCGGGAAAGTCGGTTTCTTTCTCACCCTGCGCCTGATCTGTTCAGTGCTTGCCCTGGGCCTGTGGGGGCTGCTCAGCCTGCCCCTTGGCCGGAAACATTTCCGCCTGCTCGGCATGTTGTGGTTCATTCTGCCGTCCCTCTTTATTTCCATGATGATTTATTTTTCAGAGGGCATCCAATCCCCCTACTACGCGGGATTAAACCTCGTCTTGATCGCCGTTTCCTGGGTGGCCCAGGTCGAGTTTATCGAAAGTATCGTGGCTTCCGTGCTCACGCTTTTGATGTATTGCGCGGCCTGCTGGGCCCACGGACCCGTCAGCGGCTCCATGCTCTTCAACAACCTTTATTTCATCACACTGACCAGCATCATCGTCGTGACCGGCAGCTACTTCCTCAACCGCCTTCGCTTTCGTGAATTCGCTCTCCGTACGGAGGTGGATCGCAACCGGCGCGACCTCGAAGCATCCAACTCCAAGCTCATTGAGATGGACCGCGCCAAATCCGATTTCTTCGCCAATATCAGCCATGAACTGCGCACCCCGCTCACCCTCCTGATCGGGCCCCTTGATAAATTGCGAAACCC
>JAQTNW010000052.1 GCA_028713655.1 Candidatus Methylacidiphilales bacterium
GCGCCTTTCCCTTTGTGCTGTCGATGATGGATTCGTTACGGGTGAAGGCGGCGGTTGCTTTGACCTCCAAGGCTTGCTTCCGGACTTCTGCGCTGAAATCGGGTACGGGCTGTTTGGTGTCGTAGGCCTGGAAAAAGATATTGGCGAATTCATAGGCCTTCTGACCGAGTTTGCGCAGGGCTTCATCGCGTTCCGCGCCTTTAAGTTGGGATTGCTTCGGATCGAGGGGGAACTTCACGTATTCCACCACCCGTTTTTCAGGGTCGAGATAGGTGGCGGGGTTGGCGTCATAAAACGTTTTGATTTCCTGCGCGCTGGGTTTGAGGCTCTTGCGGATTTCAGATTCGGAAATTTCGACGTATTCAAGGCTGGCTTTGCCGTAGAGTTTTTCGCAGGTCTCCTCTATTTCAGCAGGCAGAACCACCGTGGTGTCGGACACCGCCTTGACCATGCGTTCAATGCTGAGTTCATCCCGGATGATTTCCGTGAAGCGCGCGTCATTGATGCCCTGGGGCGAGAGGAAATTGATTCTGAAATTATTCCGGCGCTCGTCGGAATACTGCCCCTTTTCCTGGAAAAACGGGTGTTGCAAAATGAAGTCGTACACCTGAGCGTCGCTGGTATTGATTCCCGCTTTGCGTGCGGCGGCGAGAATCAGCAGGCGACTCCAGGTTCGCTGGCGAAAGGCCTGATCCGCCTGGGCGGAACTCGGAGCCGGTCTTCCGGTTTGAAGCATGTAGATCAGACGGGTGGCGCGTTCGGCGTTGGCCAAATCCGCATAGCGGATGGTATGGCCGTCGATGACGGCAAGGCTGTCGTTTACGGAACCCCCGCCGTTGCGCGGCGTCCAGTTGCCGAAGAAGACGAACGAAATGCCGATTACGCCCAAAATGACGATGAGCAGGAATTTTAATTTTTGATTGAGAAAACTAAGCATGAGTGTGAGTATTTAAGGATTCAGGATTGATTTTTATGAAACCGATGAAGCTTTTCAAACCGCAACGTTTTTTTTATTTATGCATTTTGGCCGGTACTGTGATAGCGAGCCCTGCGCTTCAGGCGCAAGATAAAATCATCCTAAAACAAGGGGCCGCCGTCACGGGCGAAATTGACTCGATTACCCCAACGGGCAATATTTTGATCAAGACGGATCAGGGGTCCATTCCGTATCCCAAGGCCAATATCCAGAAGATTGAGCTGTCTGAGCGGCCGGATTACAAGGTCGGCCTGCAGGCAATCGACGATCAGGATTATCAAAAGGGCATCGAGAAGCTCAAGCCGTTGATTGACAAGTTCATCGGACTCGACGCCCCTTGGGTTGCGGATGGTGCGGGTTATCTGGCGGAAGCCTTGGCCAAGACAGGCAAGACGTTTGAAAGCGAACAGCTTTGCGACAAAATCATCGCCTCGTATTCAGGAGGCCAGTATCGCTTTAAGGGCATGATCGGCAAGGCAAACACTCTGATTATTCGCGACAAGGCGGACGATGCCCTAAAAATGCTGGACGAAGCCGAGCAGGCAATCGGCGTGAGTGCGGCGCCGGACGCCAAAATGATGTCCATTTTGAGCGACTTGAATTTTGTCAGAGCCCAGGCGTATCTGAAAAAGGGAGACAAGGCGGCTGCGTTGGAAAGTTTTCTGGTCGTTTCCACCATCTACTACAAGCCTGTCAAGCGGGCGCAGCAAGCCCAAGCCCAGGCCGATCAACTGCGCAAGGATAATCCGAACCTCGTGGTGAATTAAGCCTATCCCGTCTATCAAGAGGGGCAGAAAGGTCGCTGCGGCGGCCGCTTCGGGGTGTGTAACTATTTTCTTCTGGGTTGTCGCGTCGTTCAAACCGCGCCCTGTACAATGGCGATGCCAGACGAGGTCCCGAGACGGTTGGCGCCGGCTTCCACCAGCTTGAGGGCGGCGTCCCGGGTGCGGATACCGCCGGAAGCCTTCACACCCAGCGCGGCAGAAACACTTTTCCGCATGAGTTGCACGGCTTCCACAGTCGCTCCGCCCGATCCGAACCCGGTCGAGGTCTTCACAAACGCGGCTCCGGCGTTCTCGGTGGCCTTGCAAGCTTCCCGGATTTGCTCATCGTTGAGCAGGCAGGTTTCGAGGACCACTTTGACCGGATGTTGGCGGGACACCGAAACCACCTCGTGAATTTCGTGCTCGATAAAATTCCAGTGATTTTCCAAGGCGGCCCCGATGTTCATCACCATGTCGATCTCATCCGCCCCGGCGGCGAAAGCGATGGCCGCTTCATGGGCTTTGCTCTTGGGCAGGTTGGCCCCGAGCGGAAACCCGGCCACGGTGCAAATTTTTACGCCGCTGCCGGCCAGGAGCGGTTTCGCCGTCGAAATCCAATAGGGATTGATGCAAACCGAATAAAAGCCGAACTCCAGCGCCTCGTGGCAGAGTTTTTTTATTTGAGTGACTGTAACGTCAGGCTTGAGAAGCGTGTGGTCGATGAGGGAGGCTAGGGATTCGGTCGTGGTTTTCAAATGGTTCCCGGGTTAGAGTTTAAGGTCCGACTGCAGTTGAAAGTCTCCTGTGAATTTGGGCCGTTTTTCGACATTGTCGAGATAGTTGAAGAAGTCTTCGGAGGTTTCGAAGAGATGCCCTTTCTCGATGTAACTATCCGTGGTGAAGGGGGAAAAGCCTTTCGGGAAGATCATGTAGCGCGCTTTCATGTAATCGCGGGCATGGCCGAGTTCGTCCATCATCCCCGCGGACAGCGGTGGCCTCTCGGAATAGGGGTGGATGGCGACCACGGCATGGACTTTGCCGACGTACCAATGCAGGTCGCGATGGACGGTGTAGGCGTAGATGGCTTCCTTGTCCGCCTGGCTTTCCTTTTGATAGGTGGCGCCGATTTCAACCGTTTGGGGGTCGATCACCACCGCGTATTCGCGCAGGCGGCGGATGGTGCGGTTGACTTCCTCGCGCTTTTCGGGCGGCGCGTAAGTCATGGAATAGCTGGCATAGACGACCCAGGGGTCCGGTGTGGTGGCCAGTTTGAAGAGGCATTCCGGGGGATCACCAATGGCAATGACGTAATGCGGGATGCCCATGGCTTTGGCCCAATCCTCGGAAAGGCTGACTTCCTCGTGCATCCACGAGAGAATTTCATAGAGCGTGTGGTTGCGGTCACGGAGGGCTTTTAGGAACGGATCGGAGCCCGCGATGCCGTCGATCTTTTTCTTAATCATCCATTCCGCTTCGATCAGGGTGACAATCAGGTCGGGCTTGATGAAATCGCGGATGTAACGTTGGTCCTTGAATTTGCGGTTGATGCGGTTCCATTCGACCGTCGCGGGCACACGGATGATGACGTCCTCGTAGCCGTGCTTTTGGATTTCGTAGCCGATCTTTTCGTATTCGCGCTCGCGGGTGAGTTCGAAGACGTAATCAGTCGCCCCGAGCAGCCGTTCCAGGGGTTTGCGCCCGCCCTTGGTGAATTCATGGACGGCGTTGAAGGCGTGGATTTCGCGGTTGTTCCGCCGGCCGAGTTCGAGCACTTTTTCGATGTAGGCGGCATCATCCATGCCTGCAATCATGCCGGTGACGAGAACGCGCATAAGGTATTAATACAGGGGCTTCGGGGGCTAAAATCCAAACAAAAAATAACGGGCATGTTACAATAGGGTCCTGAATTTTCTTAAATCTGCGGGAATCTGAGTCATCTGCGGATAAATTCCAAGTGATCTAAAATGTGGCTGGAGCCGGGATCGAACCGGCGACACGCGGATTTTCAGTCCGCTGCTCTACCAACTGAGCTATCCAGCCCTTGAAAGCGAGGGGAAATTAAGCAATGGATTTCAGCGTTTGTAAAGCGCAGAACGCGGTAAATCGCAGCCTTTTCTCGTTACTCGCTGTAGGCGCTCTCGCCGTGTTGTGTGACGTCCAGCCCTGAGTATTCGTCCTCCCGGTTCACCCGCAGGCCGATGAGGGCATCCACAATCTTGAACAGGACCCAGGTGGCAATCCCTGCATAGGCAATGCTGAAAAACACGCCGATCGCCTGGTTGGCAAGTTGTTGTGTGCCACCCACGAGCGAGAGGCTGGCGCCTGCGGACATGTAGGTGGAAACGATGGGGGGATTGACGGCTCCATTGGCCAGCAAGCCGAGCAGCAACATGCCGATCGTGCTGCCGACTCCATGCACGCCGAAAACATCCAGCGCGTCGTCGTAATTAAAACGCGCTTTCAATTTCGTCACTGCGAAGTAGCAAACCGCCCCTCCCGCCAGACCGATGCAAAATGCCGCTGGGATCGAAACGAATCCCGAGGCGGGAGTGATCGTGGCCAGCCCGGCGACCATTCCGGAGGCTGCGCCGAGTACGCTGGGTTTGCCTTTGCGAGCCCATTCGACAAAGGACCAGCTCAAGGCGCCTGCTGCCGCTGAAAAATGAGTGGCGGCAAAGGCGCTTGTGGCGAGCGTGCCGGCGGTCAGCGCGCTGCCGGCATTGAATCCAAACCAGCCCACCCAGAGCAATCCCGTGCCAATCAGGGAAAGCACGACGTTGTGCGGCATCATGGGTTCCAGATTGTATCCGGCCCGTTTCCCGAGCATGATGGCGCAGACAAGCGCCGATACGCCCGAGCTGATGTGCACCACGGTACCGCCCGCGAAATCGAGCACCGGGACTTTTCCACCCAGGGCCCAGTTGAAATATCCGCCCTTGCCCCAGACCATGTGGCACAACGGAAAATAAACCAGCGTGACCCAGAGCATGATGAACACGACGTAGCCGCTGAATTTGATTCGTTCCGCCATGGCGCCGCTGATCAGGGCGGGGGTAATGATGGCAAACATCATTTGGAAAAGCATGAAAGTTTGCTGGGGCACGGTTCCGGCATAATCGGGATTGGGGTCTCCGCCGACGCCGTTTAGTAGAAAATGGGTGAAAGGATTTCCAATGAACGCATTGCCGGGTGAAAACGCCATGCTGTATCCGAAAATCATCCACAGGGTTGAAACAACGGCCATGAGAATCAGGCTGTGCATCATGGTGGAAAGCACGTTCTTGCTGCGCACAAGGCCGCCGTAAAAAAGAATCAATCCCGGCGCGGTCATCATCAGCACCAGCGCCGAACTCACAAGCATCCAGGCATTGTCACCCGTATTGATTTTCGAGGCGGTTTCGGCGCTGCCGGACTGCTGTTCCATCACGGCATATTGCTGTCCCGCCGGAATGGCATTCTCTGCATTAGCCTGAATTGTTCCCCAAAAAAGAAAGATTAGGGTCGCTGATAAAACAAAGGGCAAGGCTGGGAATCGGCAGGATGGGTTCATAGAGACGGATAATTGAGCAAGCGCAGTGATTCATGTCAATCGCTACTATTTTTGCGTCTTTCTCTGTGTTTTTGTGCTCTTTCGTGGCTAATAAAATTGTGCTTGGTTCAATTCTGCGTGAATCTGTGAAATCTGCGGATACAAATGAACGAACCCGAACCCATCCAGCCCTGGCTGCCCAACGAGGACATCGTCCGCACCTGGGATTGGCGGGAGATTTTCGGAAACGCGAACCCGGTGGAAATCGAATTGGGCGCCGGGGACGGCGGGTTTATTTTGGAATATGCGACCCGGAATCCGGAACGGAATTTTCTCGCCATCGAGCGATTGAAGGGGCGCGCCTCGAAGATCGCCAAGCGCACGGTGCAGCGTGGTTTGAAAAACTTAAAAACCCTGCGCCTGCAATCGGAATATGTCATCTCCCGGATGTGCCCGCCGGAAAGCGTGTCGGTGATTCACATCATGTTTCCGGATCCCTGGCCCAAGCGCCGCCACCACAAGCATCGCTTGATCCAGCCGGAATTTTTGGAATCGGCCCGGCTGGCCCTGGTGCCCGGGGGTGTCATTCGTTTCACAACCGATCACGCGGAATATTTCACCTGGGCACAGGGAGTCCTGCGCCGTTGTCCGGGTTGGGAAGACCTGGGCGCCTGGGATTCAGGCGGAGATCCCAAGAGCGACTTTGAACGGCAGTTTGAAAACGAGGGACGGGAGTTTCACCGCTCACAGTGGAGGAAAGCCTAGCATTTTAACGCAAAGAATCCGCCGAAGGACGGATTCGTCCCGTGTGCGAACATACGACGCCGAGGCGCAAAGAGGGCATCTGGAATTAAGATTAGGAGTAAGAGTTGGAGATGGAGTTTGAGTGGTAGTTGAAGTTTTAAACGAACTTCGCGATCTTCCTGTAAAAAATATGCTGTTTTTCCCCGGGGTTAAAGCCCGTGTTCCTGCCAGAAATCTTCTTCCTCGCTCGTCATATTAGGAATCCAGAATCCGATCTTGTTCTTGTGCCGGTTTTGGATCCATTCCCTATAAAAGCCGAAAACTTCACCGGTCAAAACCATGAACGAAAAAGCGCCGGGATTTACGAGCAGGTGATGGCAGCCGTGGGCCTCAAACTGCCTGGCGTATTCGATGGCGTCCGCCGGACGGATGGAAATCAGGCCCAGCGCTTCGTGCGGCTTGCGCTCGCCACGTTCTGCGCTGAAGTCGTCCGCCTTGTCCGGGTTTGAAAAAAGCAGCAGGGAAACGGTGCCGTCCAGTTCGACAAAAGCCGGGCGCGGATTTTCCTGGTCGCCCCGGTTGATGAAATGCCATTCACTGAGCGCAAACAGCCCGCCCAGGAGCAGATCGAGCTGGCGTTCCGGGGTGCAATCACGCTCCCGCGCCTTGCGCACGAGCAGATCAAAACGGTCGGGGAGACGGGACATGGGTGGGATGGTGGGATTGTTGGATGGTCTAATGGTCGTATAGTGCGATGGTCGGACGGTGTTTGAATGAGCTTGCGCAGTTGCGAAAGCTCATCAAGCTCAACTTCCATGTTTGAATTTTCACTGTTTGGATTTCCGGTTCGCATCCGCCCGTGGTTCTGGCTGAGTTGTTTCATTCTTGGCGGTGGGCTTAGTATGAGGGGTGCCGCAGCAGACTGGATTCCGGTGCTTGAATGGATCCTGGTGGTTTTGGTTTCGATCCTGATCCACGAACTCGGCCATGCGCTGTTGGGGAGAAGGTTTGGCGGGCATGCGGTGATTGAACTGCACGCCTTCGGCGGGACCACTTTTTTGCAGGGACAACTTTATACTCGGCCCCAGAACATTGTTGTGAGTCTGGCCGGACCCGCGTTCAGCATTGGATTGGCCGTGATATCGTTTCTGGCATGGAATTATTCACCCCCGATTTCGCCTGTGCTGGATGAAATATTTAAAACCAGCCTTTATGTGAATACCTGGTGGACCGTGTTCAATTTGCTGCCGGTGATGCCGATGGATGGCGGGCAGGTGATGCGCGACCTCCTGGGGCCTTCCCGATTCCGGATTGCCTGCTGGATCGGGGCCGCCACGGCGATTGCTGCCGGGTGTTTCATGGCGGTGTCGGGAAATTATTTTGCGGCGGTGATGCTGGGCTTTTTTGCGTGGTTCAATTACAAGGGCACCGTCCACTCCGGCGGCGTGAGCCGGTAAACACGGATTTAAGAACACATTTTTAACGCAGAGGGCATAAGACGCCGAGACGCAAAAGGCACAGCACGTTTTTACAGGAAGATCTCAAAGTTCGTTTAAAACTTTGCGACCGTGGAGTCCTTGGTTCGCACGCTGGACGAATCCGTCCTTTGGCGGACGCGAGACTTGTTTTGGTTGTCTTCTTGCCAGTTTCACAGCCCATCGGGTAACATGATGCCGTGAATTTGATTAAACAATACACCGGTTAGGTGCCGCTGATTCAAATGCTCACAAACGAACCCATCAGGCCTGTTGCGCACGATCTGGATCGTCGCTGGCTTTTTGATGACTATTTCGACTTGATCGTGTGGTATGAGTCGGAAGAACAGATTCATGGATTTCAGCTCTGTTACGACAAGATCGGGTGCCAACGTGCGCTTACATGGACGCGCAAGCAAGGCTTCCGACACGCGGCAATTGACTCAGGCGACTCCAAGCCAACCGCAAATCGAACGCCAATTCTTGTCGCAGATGGAATATTTCCCGTTGAGGAGGTCAGAAACGAGTTTATTGCCCGGAGCAAACTTCTTCCGTTACAGATTCGTGAATTGATTCTGGCGCGGATCAAGGAATATGAAAGTTGCCAGCACCGCTGACCTGGCTGCCGCGATTTTTCAAGGCCGTTGGAGATGTGGCCGAGGGGAACGGGAAAGGATATCTCTGCAAAATAGGTTGTCGGCCCTGTGAAATATTCGCCACAACCCCGTTTGAGGTTGATTTTTTTTGTGGGCATTGAAACCCAGGGTAACTCGTCCCTCGCAACCATGGGCTTTGGGTCGGAACGCCTTTGGCGTTCAAGTATCCAAGCATTCAAACATCTGCGTTTATCCGCGGAAATCTGCGGATAAAAATGCTTTTTGCGGAGATGGCGTTCAGACTATTGGATCGAGATCAATTCGACCTTGAAGATCAGGCATTCGTTGGGTCCGATTGCGCCGGGAGCGCCTTGGGGACCGTAGGCCAGTTTGCTCGGAATGTAGAAAAGATACGTGGCGCCCGTCTTCATCAACTGCACGCCCTCGGTCCAGCCGGGGATGACGCGGTTCAGCGGGAACGTGGCAGGCTGGCCGCGTTTGTAGGAACTGTCAAATACGGTTCCGTTGAGCAGCTTGCCTTCGTAATTGACCGTGACGGTGTCGGTCGCAGCGGGGGATTTTCCGGCGCCTTCCTTCACGACTTCATATTGCAGGCCGCTTTTGGTGACCTTGACGCCTGCGCGCGCCTTGTTTTCGTCGAGGAAGCGGGCTTCCTTCGCGATGTTTTCCGCTCCGCTGTCTGTTTGTGTAAATGCCATGGGGCTGAAAGTAAGAAGTAACGCCAGTGATGCAAGAATGAATTTCATATCGGAATGTTTACCGGCTGGATTTCGAAATGGCAATCCTATCCTCTGCATTTCCAGGAGCGCGGGCATCCTGCCCGCACCGCTGCGCATCTTGCGCAGTGGATGGGTTTTATGGCTCGCTTCGGAGTATGGGATGATTTCCGAACGGAAAGCAATGTCGCAGGCGGGACGCCTGCGACTGCGGGCAAGATGCCCGCGCTCCCGGGGATCAAAGACAGTATCAAGCGGTTACGAATATTTCCCCTCTGTGTTCCTGGCCTTATCGCAGACCGGGCTAATCAATCGCAACTGCGGCGCGGTGGCCGCTGAGCGCCGCGCCTTCCAGGGTCGCGGGCAATTCCGTATGGGTCCAATCCCCGGCAAGATACAGATTGTCCCAATCGGTTTTCGGGCCGGGCCGGAACGCATCCACTCCGGGACGGGCGGCAAAGGTGGCGTCGCGGGATTTGTAGGTGACTTGGTGCAGGATTTTGCCGCCGCGCGTGCCGGGGAAATGGCGGTTGATTTCGCTCCAGACCTTTTCAATCAACCCGCGGCTGTCCAGTTGCATCAGGTCGTACGCGGCGCTGATGACGATTGCAGAAAGATAACCCGACTGCCCCTCCGCCGTGGCTTTCCCGCGATTGAAGATCCATTGCACAGGTGAGTCGAGCAGGCCGACATAGGCATCGCTTGTGATCGGACAATCGCTCAGCAAATGAATGGAGATGATCGGCGCCGATTCGATTTGTTTGAGATTTTGGACGAGGGGCGCGTTCTCCGGCAGCAACGCGCGCAGGGCGGTCCAGGGCAGGGCGCTAACATAACAATCGGCGCTGACGGCGGCGCCATCGGTGGTGGTAAAGCCCGAGACATGGTTGCCGTCAAAATGAATTTCACGGACGCCGCGGCCCAGATTGATTTTGGAACCGGTTGCGGCGAGAAAGCGTTCCGCCTCCGGGCTCAATAATTCGCTCAGGCCGACTTTGCTGAGATAGATGCTGGAGTCGTGTTTTGAGGCGCAGAGCGAGAGCCGGACGGTGTTGTGGAATAATGTGGCGCTTGCGTGCGAGACGGGTTCGTTGAGGGCGGCGATGCAAAACGGCCCCCAAAGGCAGCGTATGGCATTCGGGGTCTGCCCCATTTTTTTGAGCCACCCCGCCACGGTTTCATTCGCGGTGGGGCTTGCGCCGAGGCGGATCATGGCTCCGAGCCGGAGGATGGCGAAGCGGTCCTTCCAGGACAGCTCCTTGAAGCCCAGCAGGGCGGAAACCAGATGCAGCGGCGCGGGCAGGGGCGAGGCTTTTAAAATCGATCTGTTACCATCAGCGGAAAGATAGGGAACTTCGATCCCGTCCTGCAATGCGAGCTTGCCGGTAACGCCCAGCATTTCAAACAGCGCGAGGCAGTCGCGGTAGCAGCCCATGAAAATGTGCTGGCCGTTGTCGAGCGTGAGGCCTGTGTGGGCGTCCACGAAGCTATGGGCCCGACCGCCGGTGTAGGCCTTGGCTTCAAAAACTTCCACCTGATGACCCTGCCGTGCCAGGTGCAGGGCAGCGCTCATTCCGGCAAACCCGGCGCCCCAGACCGCAATTTTGCGCGGTGGCTTCAGCTTTTTTCGGTTGATGAAGGCTCCCTCGTTGCGGGCTTTCGAAGCGGCAGCCAGTTTTTCCAGTTTGTTCAGGCGGACTGGTTTTTGAAGGATCTGATATTTGCGGCGACGGATTTTTTGGAGCAGCCGGTAATAGACCTCAGTCATGAGTTCCGCCGCGATGAAGCCGGGCCGGTCCTCGGCCGGCAAAAGGCGGGCGGCTTTTTGAAAATAATGCTCGGCTCGGAAAGCCTGGCGCCGGAGCAACCGTTCGCGGCCTTCGTGCGGGGCGGTGGAAAACAAATCAGCCTCGCTGACGCCGAAGGCCCTCAGTTCGTCCTGGGGCAGATAGATCCGGCCATATTGATCGTAATCATAGCGCACGTCGCGGAGAATGTTGGTCAGTTGAAACGCCATGCCGAGCGCGACGGCATATTCCTTGGCCTGCGGCTGTGTGTAACCGAAGATTTCGATGGAAACGAGACCGACGGCGGAGGCGACACGGTAGCAGTAGAGCGACATCTCCTGGAAATTTTCATAGCGCGTCTTGCCGACGTCCATTTCCACGCCATCCAGCAGGTCATAGAACGGCTGGTTTGGGATTTGATAGCGAAGGATGATTTCCTTCAACTCGAAGCCCAGTTCGGAATCCGGCGCGCCTTCGCGGCAGTTGCGCACTTCATCGCGCCAAAATTGGATCTCGCGGCGTTTTTCCTCGTCGGACTTTTGTTTGTCATCAACGATGTCATCCACGATCCTGCAGAACGCGTAAAAGGAGGACATGGCCCGGCTCTTTTCCGGGGGCAGGGAAATAAAGGAGAGCGCCAGGTTGGACCTGCTGCTGCGCGTAATTTTCTGGCCGATGGTCGTGGACATTGTCTAACGCTTTATTAAAGACAGTGGAACGAGATAAAGGGCGTCGGCAATCGTGAGCTTGGGGCGGCGCGACAGGGTGTCGTAGTTCTGGCGCCGGATTTTTTTCAAGATCGTGGCGCCGCCGAGCCAGGTCAGGCGGATTTCCCAGGAAAGTTTCCGGCCCAGCGCGCGGGGCAGGGGCTCGCCTTCGTCAAAAATCGATTGGGTGCGGTCCACCTGGAACTTGATGCAATCGCGGAATCCGGGCGTGGCCTTGCCCTCAAAGAGATCTTCCTCGCTGACGCCAAAGCGTTGGCGGTCGTCGGCGGGAATGTAAATCCGGTCCTTGCCGAGATCGACCGACACATCCTGCCAGAAATTGGCGAGTTGCAGTGCGGTGCAAATGGCGTCGGACCACTTGTGCAATTGCGGTTCGCGGTAGCCGTGGAGCAAAAGTACAAGCCGCCCGATGGGGTTGGCGCTGCGGCGGCAGTAGTCTTTTACCTCGTCGAAATTTTCGTAGCGCCGTTTGACGATGTCCTGTTCAAAGGCCGAGAGCAGGTCGTAAAAAAGGGAATGGGGCAGGTCGAACTGCGCGGCGGTTTCGCGCAAGGGCAGAAAGATCCAGGCATACGGGCTTTCGGGGCTGGAGCCGGAGAGCCATTCCCGGAGTTCGTCGCGGTAGCGGCAGAGCTGGGCGAGGCGTTCCTCCTGGCTGAGGATGCCGCCTTCGGGCCTGGGTTTGCGGGGGTCGGCGTAGCCTTCGTCGGCGATGTCGTCGGCCACGCGCGCAAAGGCGTACACGGCATGCACATGCGGGCGCAGCTTGGCTGAAACCAGGCGGCCGACGGGGAAATTTTCGTAATGTGTACGGGCCAACTCGGTACAGGCGGCATAGGCTTGGGCGGAGTCGGTCATGATGTTCCGAAAATATTAGCCACAGGGCCGGGATTGTCCACCGTGAAGCGGTTTTTAAACCGCGGAAGTATCCGCAGATTGACGCAGATAAAAACAGGATCTCACACGAAGACGCGAAGGCACGAAGCAGGACAAAATATATTCTTAGGATTTGGACAAGCTGTATTTATCCCCCTGAGAAAGGGGAAGACAAGGGGGTTTGTTTTTTGACGCCAAAAGCATGAACCCATTTCTCACGCAAAGACGCGGAGCCGCAGAGAAAATGTGTTAGTACGCCCTTTCAGGGCTTGGGAATTTTTATTATTTGGATTCCTGAGGCGATGCCCCAGGCTGATATAGCCCGCGCCTTCGGTGCTTCTCTGAGCAACTTAAATGAGAATTATGGAATGAGAGGCGTCTTATTTGACCTGGGAGGCCGGCACTATCTCAATGCTTTTGACTTCAATGCGTTTGACAGGGCGGCTGCGCTCGCCCGTGGGGCTGGCGGTGACCTGGGTGTCGCCGATTTTCAGCAGGACGTCCTCGCCTTTGATCAGCTTCCCGAAGGCGGTGTAGAGGCCGTCGAGGGAAGGAGCGGCATCCAGGCAGATGAAAAACTGGGAACCGGCGGAATCCGGATTGTCGGATTCGCGCGCCATGGAGAGAACGCCGCGGACGTGGCTTTTATTGTTGAATTCCGCCTTGATTTTATGGCCGGGGCCGCCCGTGCCCCAAATGGCGGCCTTGGATTCGTCCTTCGTGTTCGGGTCACCCCCCTGGATCATGAATCCCTTGATGATCCGGTGAAAGGCTGTCTTGTTGTAAAAGCCGGAGCCGGCGAGTTTTTTGAAATTTTCGACTGTATTGGGGGCAACGTCGGGCCAGAATTCCGCAACCATATCGCCCTCGCTTGTTTTAATGACCGCTACTTCGTTGGACATGGCGGGCAGAGTGGAAGAACCAAGGGCGATTGACAACGCAATTATAAGGAGGTGTTTCATTTTATTGGAATTGGTGCTATCAGGATTAGGGTGAAGATCAAGACCAAGGCGATGAAAATTGTCAAAAACCCGGGCGGAACAACAAATCCCGCCCCAAACGGAAGGTTATATGGATCACTACCATTGGACGGTTGAATTCGAAAAATTATTCAATAAGGCGGTTTCCCTCTACAGATCGGGCAAACGCGGCGCCGAAACGTATTTTGGCCCGTTGGACTTGGAGTTTCTTGCCTCGATCGGCTGTACAGCCCAGGAACTGTACGATTTTGCCGAAGACTGGGTCAACCATGGCGAGCCGCATTTTGGCACGACTTTGCTGATCGCGGCTGCGCGGCGGGATTATTTTCTTTATGAGATGGATGGCAAACCGAGTGGCAAGACCGTGGAGACATCCAGCCTGCCGACCAAAACCGACAAAGTCGATGGCATCGAATGGCTGCCTCGCATCCTGCAAAAGGCGCGTTTGAAACTCCGCGGCGAAATGGACAAGGACCTGATGTTTGGCTGTGGCGGGGACCGCAATTTTTTGAAAGCCCATGACATTGCTCCGGCGGACTTTCTCCGCTTTGTCTGGTCTGCGGGAGCGGATGACCGGAAAGTCATCGAGTTTGTGAAAAGCCGGAAATAAATTACGAATTTTTATCCTTGGGCCTCGACTTTTTGCCCGGCCAACCGCGCGGCGCGTTCGGCCAATTCCACATGGAACTGGTCGGCAGACGGGGTTTCTCCGTTGATCTGGGTCCGGTGCCAGTAGTCCGAGAATTTCTCGGATGGGGTCCTGTTTTTGACGAAATTTTCCAGAATCGGCCGGACTTTGGAGGGGATTTCCTCCTGGGCGACGACTTTTTCCTGCAGACCGGCGAGGTGATCGCCGCGGTGGGAGCCGCCGACATAAAAGGCGTATTTTCCAGGCGCGCGCCCGACGAAAGAAAAGTCGGCATTGTAGGGCCGGGAACAGCCGTTCGGGCAGCCGCTCATGCGGAACAGGATAGGCTCCTGTTGCAGGCCCAATTCCCGGAGGATTTTGTCGATGCCGTCCATGATTTGGGGGAACACGCGTTCGCTTTCGGCGAGCGCGAGGCCGCAGGTGGGTAGCGCCACGCAGGCGTGCGACATCAGCAGGGCCTTGCTCATGGATTCGATCTCGGGAACATGAAATTCCCGGAGAATGGCGTCGATTCCGGCCTTGTCCTTCGCTTCAAGGTCGCAGAGGTAAAGATTGCAGTTTGGCGTGATGTGAAGGCGCGGCTTGAATGTTTCGCAGATTTTGCGAAGGGCCTTGCGGATGCCGTTTTCCGGCGTGTCCTTGATGCGGCCTTCGGCTATCCAGATGCCGCGAAACCATTTTCCGTCGCCCTGTTCGCGCCAGCCTAACAAGTCTTCGACGCTGTCAAAATGTTCGATCCTGGGCTTTTCAACCGCCGCCTTCAGCCGCGATTCCACTTCCTTGCGGAACCACTCGATGCCCTTGCTGTTGACCAGGTATTTGAGGCGGGCTTGCTTCCGGTCGTCGCGGCGTCCGTGGTCGCGCTGGGTGGTGACCACGGCGGCGCATGCGTCGATGACATGCTCCCGCTTGACGTAAAAAAGCGGTTGGGCCAGGAAAGGCCGGGTCAGGGTCTGGCCGTGCGACATGCCGAAACCGCCGCCGACATACAACGTGTATCCTTCCACCTCGCCCTTGGGAAAATGGGGGATCAGCGCGATATCCTGGCTGAGGAAGTCAATGTCGTTGTAGGGCGGAATGGCAATGCCGATCTTGAATTTTCTCGGCAGGTAATGGCGGCCGTAGATCGGTTCCTCGACGTCTTCTTTCCCGTCCTCCAATTTTTTGCCATCCAGCCAGATTTCGCTGTAGGCGGTGCTTTTCGGAAAAAAGGCGCGCGAGATTTCCTCGGACAATTTTTGAGCATCGCGGAAGACCGGGTTGGAAAAGGGGATGGCCGTGGACATGGTGTTGCGCACGACGTCGCCGCAGGCGCCCCAGGTTGTGAGCCCGCTTTTGTTGATGCGTTGGATGACGGCTTTGAGGTTGCCGATCAGGATGCCGTAGAGCTGGATGCCCTGTCGGGTGGTGAGGCGCAGGGTGCCGTTGGCCAGTTCATCCGCCATGCGGTCATGCACCAGATATTGTTCGGAACTGAGTTCCCCGCCCGGAATTTTGCTGCGCACCATGAACTGCCAGGCTTTGTCCAAACCGGCCCTTTTGCGTTCCACGCGCAGGTCCCGGTCGTCTTCCTGATACGAGCCGTGAAGCTTGATGAGCTGGGCTTCCTCCTCTTCAAAATGAGTGACGCCGGATTGTAGGGTTTCGGCAAGCTTCCCCCGGAGGGAATGGCTTTGTTCCTTGATTTCTTCAACGCTTTTTGTGGCCATGTTTTTATTCAGTTAATGCCTGACTTGCCGACGCTAGATACACGGGGGATTCAATACCAGACAAAATCTATAGAGTTATTGTAGAATAAGATTTTTAGGATGCAAATAAATTAACGGTATAACGTGGCCTCCAACAGGCGCGCCGCTTCCAGATAGCCTTCATGCATGACACTCGCTCTGGAGGCGGCCATGAAAATGGCTTCCACGGCGCTTACGCGGGTGTCGGGGCCCAGCAACTGAGCCGCGGCAATGGCGACTGCGTGTTCCTTGCCCGTGGACGCTTTTTTGTGAAAATTTTTCCCGGTTTCCTCTCCGAGCACGCCATAGACGAGATCATAATAGGCGGGATCGACGGGTACCCGTGCCATTTCCAGCAGGGCAAAGCCGCGGTACACACTGGACACATGGGCCACATGAATGGACCTTTGGTTGGCATGGAGGTGGGCAATGTAATCGGCGAGCGATATGCCGCGATGCCGGGCGGCCTCGATGATTTCGTCAGCGACATAGACGGCCTTGCGGGTTTTTTTGATCATGGTGATGGGATAAAATCGGGTTCGTTTGACATCAAATTCGGCCAGCAAGGAGCGGGAGGAATAGTCCAGCATCGACTCGACGGGCATGGTTGGAAAAATAAGCAGTTTGCCGGGAAAACGACAGAGAGAAATTTATGAAAGTGGAGGCGGATCGGAATGCGGGTCAGCGTCTTATTTGACAGGATCATTGCAATACCGTCAGCGTTCCGCTGGTGACGCCAAGCTGACCCTGGGCCTTGAGCTGCCGGGCCAGGGTCTGGGCATCGAGTTTCCTGGCGATAAATAACTGATAATCTCCGATGGTCTTGCGCGTTTGCGCGGAGTCTTCGTTGAGAAATTCGATCCGAAAATGCCGCAGCCCCGTTTCCACAAACGAATCGTAAAACGCCGCGCCGGTCTGGGCTTTTTGGTGGAACACGGTGTTCCGGCAACCGACGTCGGCCTTGACCGGATGTTCGGCGCCCACGCGGTCGCGCAGGCGGATCTGATGATGGTCGCATGGCCTGCCGCAATTGGTGTGGTCCGTTCCGTTGGAAAGGAATGCGGCAAAGACGCAGTGCTCCATGTGAAACATGGGCATGTGCTGGTGCAGGACCAGTTCAAACCAGCCTGCGGGAGCCTGACGCAGCAGTGATAGCACCTGGTCGGCATTGAGGTCGTAGGAAATCGTCAGGCGCTCGAAGCCTTCCTTCATGAGGACTTCGGCAGTAAGGGGATTGGCGACGTTGAGTGAAAAATCGCCGATTTTTTGCAGCGTAGTGTTTTGGAAATAGGAAAGGGCGCCGAGGTTTCGGATGAGAATGCCGTCGGGCTTCATGCCTTCAATCAATTTGAAAAAACCTTCCTCCCCGGCCTTTTGAATGCGCGGCGTTGCGAGGAAAATGGCGGTTTCGGGCGAGCCGCTTTCACGGACCAGCGCCACAGCTTCGCGGTAGCGGCGGATGTCCTCGAAGTCGGCATAGACGTGCCGGATACCGCACTGGAGGGAGGATTGGATCTGCTCCAATGAACGGCATAAAGTTGAAAGTTGTGGCTCGCCGTTGACCGGTTTGATGCTGACTGCGATTTCTTTCAGGATCTGCTGAAGCCGTGGCTTTATGGCTGCTTGTTCCGGTGAAGCAATTTGTCCGCTGCGATTTTTATCCAACTCCGCCACGACCTGCCGCCGCAGCCGGTTGAGTTCGCTCACCGGCAGAATCAAGCCGTCATCCAGACGGATGGTTAACGTTTCAAGATGATAGGCTGTTCCACCGAGCCGTCCGAATTGTTCCCTTAACTTTTCAGGGGTGAGGGGCTGTTTGAGGGCGGCTTGCAACGGGATGCCGGATTCAACGCTTGTCGCGATATCGCCGCAGCGGGCGGTGACACGCATCGCATCGCCCGACTTTCCGCTGATTTCGAAATCAACCGGCAGCGTGGCTGGAGGCGGGTCTTGCTGGAAACTTTTACGCAGCTCGCGCTCCAGTTTGGGGTCGCTGGTTTTCCAGATCCGATGGCCGGGTTTTAATTGTGAAAAATCGATTTTGTCATGCTCGAAATACAGCCTCGCGCCGTGAATCTGATAAATCCGGCCGCCCTGTTCCTGCCCGGTATCGCCCCCGGTATCAAACACAATGCCGTCGCCCGGCTTGAGCTCTGTTTGAAAATCCAGTTCCACAAAATCAGGGCCGATTTGTTTCAAGTAACCGGCCAACGGCCCGCGTTTTTTTCCGAACCGGGCGTGGACGAGCTGTTGGTGGTTCACGCTGTTCAGCCAGCCGGAATAAAGGCCCCGGGAAAAAGTCATTTCCAGTTTGTAACGATCCTCGGTCGAGGGAGCTCCGGCCTGATTCTGCGGTTTGTGTGCCAGGCAGGCATCGATGGCCTTGCGATAGACCTGCGTGACGGCGGCCACATATTCCGGCGCTTTCAGGCGGCCTTCAATCTTGAAACTTGCGATGCCGAGCTCGATCAAGCGCGGGATTTCATCGACCGCCGCGAGGTCCTGCGGCGAGAGCAGGTAGCGCTTGTCACCGAGGTCGCGCAGGATGTCATCGACGACAAGTTGATAGGGCAGGCGGCAGGCCTGGGCGCATTCGCCGCGGTTGGCGCTGCGCTGGCCCAGGGCTTCGCTTGTCAGGCATTGGCCCGAATACGCGACACAGAGGGCGCCATGAACGAAGACTTCCAACGGCAGGACCGGATCTTTTTGGATTTTTTCCAGCTCGCGGAGGCTGAGCTCGCGAGCCAGGACGGCCCGCTCGACACCCAGCTTTTTTGCAAAGCGCAGGCCTTCGGCCGAGGTGAGTGTCATCTGGGTCGAGGCGTGGATTTTGAATCCGGGTACGGTTTCATGGGCGAGTCGCACAAGGCCCAGGTCCTGGACGATGGCGGCATCGACTCCGCAACGGTGAAGATGAATCAGGTACTGCTCGGCGTCCGTCAGTTCGTCGGTAAAGACCAGGGTGTTGAGCGTGACGAAGGCTTTGACATTGCGCTCGTGGAGATAACGCACGAGTTCCGGCAGGTCTTCCCCGGTAAAGTTATCGGCGCGCAGCCTGGCATTGAAACGCGGCAGGCCGAAATACACCGCATCGGCTCCGTTGGCGACGGCGGCACGCGCGCAGTCCCAGTTTCCAGCCGGGGCGAGCAGTTCAGGTTTGTTGAGGTGGGGCACGTTGTACTATTCCCCAAGAGCAGGGGCGGCGCAAGGCTCCAAGGAAAGCATTTTACATTTAATGTAAAATGCAATATGGGAGTTATTTATGAGAAAAGAATACGACTTCACGGATTCAGTCCGGAATCCCTACGCAAAACATTTCAGAAAGCCTGTGACCCTTCGTCTGGGCACGGATGTCATTGAGTATTTCAAGTCGCAAGCCCGGGAAACGGGCATTCCCTATCAAAACCTGGTCAACCTCTATCTTCGGGATTGCGCGCATTCGGGAAAGAAACTTTCCCTAAAATTGGCGTAATCAGGCTGAGAATGGAGCGGATGAGTGTGTAGAGCGGGCGTCCACGCCTGCGAGTTGAGGCATCGTCCCGATGCCGGAAAGCAGGATGCGAACACATAGATCGCCGCATCGTCACGATACCCGCCACAAGCAGCGTGGTGGTGGCTCCTCTAATGAACAAATTGGGGACAAGATGCTGAAATGCAGAATGCCATAAAAAAACATTTTGACCATAAAGCGACATGGAGTGCGGTGGAAAGCCGGAGGCGCGACACCGCTTTGTATTGCCGGTGAAAAACCACTCCGACATTCGTCACGAGTAAAAAGCGCCGTCGCCGCTACGCTCTGCCGGCGCACTCCATAATCCGTCCACTATTCCACCGTGACGGATTTGGCGAGGTTCCGGGGTTTGTCCACGTCGCGGCCTAGGGCAACGGCGGTGTAGTAGGACAGAAGCTGGAGCGGAATGATATTCAAAATAGGCTGCAACATTTCCAGGGTTTGAGGCGCGGTGATGACTTCGTCGGCATTATTGAAAATTTCCTGGTCGCCCTCCGTGGCGATGGCGATGACCGGCCCGCTGCGCGCCTTGATCTCCTGGATGCTGTTCATGTTTTTGTCGTAGAGGCTGTCGTGCGGGGTGATGACAACGGAAGGCGTGTTTTTATCAATGAGGGCGATTACACCGTGTTTGAGCTCAGCGGAGGGATAGCCTTCGGCGTGGATGTAGGAAATTTCCTTCATCTTGAGCGCGCCCTCGAGCGCGATGGGGAAGTTGAATTGCCGCCCGAAGAAAAGCATGCTCCGCGAGTCGGCGTATTTTTCGGCGATTTTCTGGATGGCATCGCTTTGATGCAGGATGGAGTTGATCTGGGTGGGCAGTTTTTCCAGCGCATCGATGATCTCGCGCCCGTTGGAAGCCGAAAGAAAGCGGACGCGGCTCAGAGCCAGGCTGATCAGGGCGAAAATGGTGACCTGGGAGACAAACGATTTGGTGGCGGCCACGCCGATTTCCGGGCCGGCGTGCATGTACACACCGCCGTCCGATTCGCGCGCGATGGTGCTTCCGACGTTGTTGCAAATCCCGAGCACTTTGTGGCCCTTGCGCTGGGCTTCGCGCATGGCCCCGAGCGTGTCGGCGGTTTCACCGGACTGGCTGACCACGAAAAACAGGGTATTGCGTTCCAACGGAGTGTTACGGTAACGGAACTCACTGGAGAAATCCGTTTCCACCGGCAGATGCGCGGTGGTTTCGATCATGTGTTCGCCAACCATGCCCGCATGCAGGGCCGTGCCGCAACCGAGAATGATGATGCGGTTGATGTCGCGCAATTGTTCATTGTTCAGGTTCAGGCCGCCCAGGCGGGAAGAACCGTCGTCCTTGTCGAGGCGCCCGCGGATGGCGTTCTCGATGGCGGTGGGCTGCTCGAAGATTTCCTTGAGCATGAAATGCGGAAAGTCGCCTTTTTCGGCGGATTCCGGTTTCAGGTCGAGCTGCTTGATTTCATAGGAAACCTCGCGCTCGCCGAGGGTCAGGATTTCAAAATGATTGGGCCGCAGTGTGACGACATCGAAATCCTTGAGGTAAACAACCTTTTGGGTATAGGGCAGCAGCGCGGTGGCGTCACTGGAGAGGAACTGCTCATGATCGCCGAGCCCAAGGACGAGGGGGCTGCCCCGGCGCGCGCCGATGATAAAGTCGGGATAATCCTGGTGGATGACGGCCACGCCGTAGGTGCCTTCAACTTCGCTGAGTGCTTTTTTGACGGCATCCAACAGGCGATCTTCATGTTGAAGCCGGCTGCTTTGGTAATGCTCGCCGATCAAATGGGCGAGCACCTCGGTGTCGGTGGCGGAGGAGAACGTATGCCCCTTGGCGATGAGGCTTCTTTTGAGGGACTGGTAATTTTCAACCACGCCATTATGGACCAGGGCGATTTTCCCGGACTGGTCCAGGTGGGGATGGGCGTTGACGTCGTTGGGCTCGCCGTGGGTGGCCCATCGGGTATGGCTGATGCCGGAGGTGGATTCGCAGGGGTCCTTGGCGACGAGTTTGGCGACTTCCGAGATGCGCCCGGCTTTTTTTTGGATTTTGAGCTGGCCCTTGCAATGGGACGCCAGTCCTGCGGAATCGTATCCGCGATATTCCAAACGGCGCAAAGCATCCAGCAAAATAGGCTGGGCATCGCGACCCCCGACATAGGCAATAATTCCACACATAAAGCTCTTGTTCTACCCGCGTCTTTTCTATAACGTCAATGTAATCTCACCTATGCCCAAAAATTACCCTGATCTTGGCCGTGTCATCGGCGTCATTTTGGGCGGCGGCGCGGGC
>JAQTNW010000053.1:0-9619 GCA_028713655.1 Candidatus Methylacidiphilales bacterium
CAAAAGCCGAAATCATGATCACAACCTCAAACATAATGGGAAAAGTCGGTTCGAACGCAAAATAAGGTTTGCCCTGGACCACCAACGGATAATTGATTGCGGCGGCATAGACAATCAGCCCGACAATACCCAAGGCCCCTCCAATGCCGGCCATCAGGGTATAAAAGGAAACCGCCGATTTCTTCAACCCCATCGCCGCATCCATGCCATGGATGGGGAAGGGCGAATACACGTCCCAGCGCTTGAACCCGGCATCGCGGATGTGCCGCGCGGCCTCGTAGAGCTCCGCCGCGTTTCCAAACTCGGCGCCGATTCCGTAAATCCTGCTCATGCCTGCCCGCCTCCTGCGCGGCCGGATTTTTCATGCGGATCCGCTTCCGGCAATATTGCTTTGACCTCGAAGATCGTCACCGCCGGAACAAACTTCAAAAACAGCAGGAAAAGGAAGAAGAAGAAACCCAGCGTCCCGGCAAACAGCAGGATGTCATGGATTGTGGGCGTAAAGTAGCGCCAGGACGAAGGCAGGAAATCGCGGTGGATCGACGTGACGATGATTACAAACCGCTCGCACCACATGCCGATGCTTGGAGGAATGACGATCAAAAACAGCCAGAACACATTCTTCCGGAAAAATTTAAACCACAGAATCTGGGGAAGCACCGCGTTGAAAATGACCATGACCCAATACGCGAGGCAATACGGGGCGTTGGAGGAAAAGCGGTTGAAATACAGCATCGCCCACTCGTTCGGGTTGCCGCTGTACCAGCCGGTGAAAAATTCCATGACATAGATGTAACCGATGAGGCAGGCCAGGGTCAGCGTGATCTTGGCCATGTTGTCGATGTGCTTCAGCGTGATCACATCCTCCAGCTTGAACAGCGCGCGCGCCGGAATCAAAAGAACCAGGATCATCGCAAAACCGCCATAAACCGCGCCGACGAAAAAGTAGAGCGGGAAGATCGTGGTATGCCAGCCCGGAACGATGGACGTGGCGAAGTCCATCGACACAATGCCGCAGACGGAAAACACCATGGCCGTGGCAATGCCGGCCAGGAGCATGTAGCCTCTTTCATAATTGCGCCAATGCCGGTTGGAACTCCGCCAGCCCAGCGCCAGGATGCCGTAAGCCCATTTGGCCCAGCGGTTTTTCATCCGGTCACGCAACGTCGCGAAATCGGGGATCAACCCGTAATACCAGAACAGCGCGGACACCGAGAAATAGGTGCTGACGGCAAACACGTCCCAGAGCAGCGGGCTCTTGAAATTGGGCCAGATGCCGTTCGCGTTCGGAACGGGAGCCAGGAACCAGACCATCCAAACCCGGCCCACATGGATGGCCGGGAAAATTCCGGCGCAGGCGATGGCGAAAATGGTCATGGCTTCGGCGGAGCGATTGATGGAGGTGCGCCATTTTTGGCGAGTCAAAAACAGAATCGCGGAAATGGCCGTCCCCGCATGGCCGATACCGACCCACCAGACAAAGTTCGTAATGTCCCAGGCCCAGCCCACCGGATGGTTCAAGCCCCAGACACCCACGCCGGTTGAAATGAGATAGGTGATTTCGATTGGCACGAGAGCGGCAAACGATCCCGCAATCAGCGTGGCAACCCACCACCACAGACGCGGCTTGTCCTCAACGAGGCCCGAGATATGCGCGGTCAGCCACGAAAAGGAACGCCCGTTCAAAATGAGCGGCTTCCGTACCATCGGATTGTCTTTAACGGCTGTAGCGGTTTCGTTCATAACCAAATCATTCCGTCCGCCCCGCCTCCCGCGCGAGGATCAGGCTCATGCCCACTTTTTCGGCGCCCGGCATCAGCGGGTTCGGATTCCGAATCCGCGACAGGTAGCTCAGGCGCGGCTTCGTGTTCAAATAATCCAGCAGGTTGTAATTCAAATCCCGCTTCTTGAGCTGCGACACACGGCTCGCGGGGTCTGACAAATCGCCGAAGACAATCGCATCCGCCGGGCAGGCCTGCTGGCAGGCGGTCTGGACACTGCCTTCCGGCAACTTGCTGCCGTCGCGGTGCGAGACGATCTTGTGATCGATCTTCGCCGACTCCAGGCGCTGGACGCAGAAGGTACACTTCTCCATCACGCCGCGCATGCGCACACTGACGTTGGGGTTCTTCGACAGCTTGATGGTGTCGGCCATTCCCTTCGGACCCAGCGGCCCGAAATAAAGTTTGTCCAACTGCCGCTCGTTGTAATCGAAGAAATTGAAGCGCCGGACTTTATACGGGCAGTTGTTCGCGCAATAGCGCGTGCCAATGCAACGGTTGTACGCCATGACATTCAAACCTTCTTCGTCATGTATCGTGGCATTGACCGGGCATACCGGTTCGCAGGGCGCGTTCTCGCACTGCATGCACGCCACGGGCTGCATGACCACTTCCGGATCGTTCGGGATTGTGATCTTGCCCATCTCGACATCGCGCTGCGAACCCCCGAAATAGCGGTCCACGCGAATCCAGTGCATCTCGCGGCCCTTGCCAACCTGATCCTTGCCAACAATCGGAATGTTATTCTCGCTCTGGCAGGCAATGACGCAGGCGTTGCAGCCGACGCAGGAGCTCAGGTCGATGACCATGCCCCACTGGGAATTCTTTTTGTAATCGAAGCCGGGCGATTTGTAAAAATTCTCGTTCGGAGGCGTGTGGCTCTCAAAGCCCAGCTCGCGCGCAAACCCGGGATTTTTTTGGTAATACGCAATCGGCGCCTCGCGCACAATGTCGCGCCCCTCCATGCTCCAATGTTCCTGGGTGACGGCAAACTCGTGTTTTTTGCCCGTCTTGCTTACTTTGGCGCCAACGGAATAGTAGGTAGAATCGGAGCCGCGCAGCGTGTAGGCATTGAAGCCGACGCCCTGTCCAACCTTGCCGCACGCGGAACGACCGTAACCCAAGGGCAGCGTGATCGTGTTGTCCGGATGGCCCGGCACGATCAGAATCGGAATTTCAAGGCTGCGCCCATCGGCCTCGATCTTGATGACATCGGAAACATAGATGCTGCGGATAATTTCGGACTTGAGGCCGAGTGCAGTCGCGGTTGCGCCGCTGAGCAACGCCGCGTTGTCCCAGGTCAGCTTGGTCATGAAATCCGGCAGCTCCTGCATCCAGCCGTTGTTGGCATAACGCCCGTCATCCACAGCCGGGCTGGGAACAAACACAAGCTCCAGGCTTTCCGGGCTCAACGGGGCATTCGAGGCTTTGAGCGAGGCCAGCGAGACCCCGAAATTCGAGCCATTGAACGCCGCAGCAAGTGGCGCTTTCGATTCCGACAGAAAACCGTCATGCACAAATTTGTTCCACGGTACATCAGGGTGAAGAGCTTCCTCCTCATATCTTTGCAACGAGGAGATCTGAGGATCCAATATACGAGATTGAAATGTTTCCCGAACCAGCGCCATGCCGTCAGGCAAATCCGAATCCTGCGCCGCGGCGAGCCCCAAAATCCGCCCCACAAGCTGGATCTCCGAAATTCCGCCAAACAAGGGCAGGATCAGCGGTTGAATGCAGCCGTAGCTGTCGTCCTGTAAAAGGGTGTCACCCCAGGTTTCCAGATAATTGGCCTGCGGAACCTGCCAGGCGCTGAGGGCAGCGGTCTCATCCTCGTGGGAAGCAAGATGAATGACATTCATCACCTTTTTCTGCAGAGCCGCCCAATCCAGATCCGCCGGCGCATTGTACGCCGGATTGCCGCCCAGGATGACAAGATCCGTCACCGCATCCTGACGTATCAAAGCTGCCAATTCCTTCAAGCCCAGCGATGCAGGAGCGTCTTTTTTAATGACATCAACTGTCGAGCCGATTGCGCCCAGCGCTGAATTGAGCGCCGCCGCCATCTGATGGACTTCCACCGGCTGCCCCGCCCCGGCCACGACGAGGGCCTTGGCGCCCGCCTGGCGCAGGTCTTTTGCCGCTTCGCGAACCCAAGCCGGATCAACCCCCTCCACCGTAGCGCTTCCAATGCTGGCAGGCTGAAATTCGGCAAGCAACGCAGCCGCTAAGGCGGCAACCCGGCTGGCGGGGAGCCGCAGGCGATGGTCCGCCATCGCCCCGGTCGTGGTGTAACGGCTTTCCACCACATAGAGCCGGTTCATTTTGGAATTTCCGTTCTCGATCTTGCGCCCGTCGGCAAAGCCGCGGATCGCCGCCAGCGTTCCGTCGTCGCTGCCGAGAAAATCGCAATCGAGCGAAAGGATCACGTCCGCTTTTTCGTAGCGCGGCAGGATTTGGCACTCCTGGCCAAAGGCGGCCTTAGCGGCCTTGGCTTCATTGTCGTAGAGGCACGGCTCATACACCGCCCAGACATGGCCGGGATACAGTTTCGCCAGCTCGCCGCGGAGGCGGTTGAGCGTGGGCGAATTTGTTTCCTGGGAAAGAATGGCCAGCCCTTTGCCGCCTGCCGTCTGCCAGGCTTTCATGGATTCATCCAGGGCCTTGAAAAAATCTTCCCGCTTGATTTCCACGCCCTGCTTGAGGAAGCGTTTCGCCCGGTCGGGATCGTACAAATTCAGCAGCGAAGCCTGGGCCTGCGTGTCGCTCTTTCCCTTGCTCAACGGATGCAGCGGATTGCCCTCGATCTTGATCGGGCGGCCGCTCGTGCTCGACACCAGCAGCGGAACGCCTCCGCGGCGGCGAGGCATGCAGGTGGCATAATTGAGGAAACGCCCGGGCACCTCCCATTCCGGCGTTTTGTTGAACGGGACACTGTGCGCCTCCGGACGGCGGCAGCCTGACATGCCAAAACCCGCCAATGCCATCGAGGCCCCCATCAGGCGAAGGAAACTCCGGCGCGACACGCCGTCGCCCCAGAACTCGGACGCTCCCGCGGGAAATTCCTTCTCCAGCCAGTCCTGGAACCCGGCGGTGTTGGAAAAGTCCTCGACGCTCCGCCAATACGCTTTGGCGGGGGCCGTTTCGGGCGGATGTTGGAAAGTGCGTTTCATCGATGGCAGCCGGAGCAGCTTTGCGGAGGATTGATGTTCAGTTGTTTGACGAGATCTTCACCGGGTTCCTTTTGGAGCCAGGGATGATGGGCTTTCCAGTCGAGATCATAAACTTTATTCAGTGGGCGAATCTTGGCCTCCGGGTGGCGGTGACAATCCAGGCACCAGCTCATGCTCTGCGGTTCCTTCTGCCAGACGGTCTGCATATGGTTCACATTGCCGTGGCAGCTCACGCAACTGATGCCGCTGTTGACGTGGATCGAGTGGTTGAAATACGCGAAGTCGGGTTCCTGATGGATCCGGACCCAATGAACGGCGGGGCCATCGCCTTTGCCATTGTTCCAGGCATCATAGAGAACCTGCAGTTTGGGGCTGCCTTTTTTCACCTGTCTGTGGCAAGTCATGCAGGTCTGGACCGACGGCACGCTTGAGGTGGCGGAAATTTCGACCGACTGGTGGCAGTAACGGCAATCGATGCCCAATTGGGTCGTGTGGAGCGAGTGATCGAAGGCGATTGGCTGGACGGGATTATAGCCGACGCGGCTATATTTGGGGGTGAGATAATAGACGGCGGCAGTGAAGACCACGGCTCCGAGAGACAGGCCCATGACTGCCAATTTGATCGGCAGGGTCACAGTCCATTTCGGAAATATATTCGCCATAGGTTCCCGTAGTCGGTGCTTGAGATATTCTTATCTCTCAGCTTTTCAATAACTTGCAAGCTTTAGGCCGACGCATAAACAACCAATTTTTCGTTGTGCAAACGGACGGTAATGTCGTCTGAAACACCGGATGTCAATTCATTATTAGGCCCATACTTTAAGCAATTAGAATGCCTGTTATTCGTGTACCATCACTTTTTTGTAAGCGTCTCATTCTATTAGGCTTGCACATGGCATGAGTAATGCTTCATAAGGCATAAGCTGACCTTACTTAAGCAAGTTTACTAAATCCCATGCGCCCTCGCTTTGTCTTTTCTTCCCCCGCTCCCTTCCCATAATCAACCCACGCTTCTGGAAAAATTTTAATTTCGAGCTAGAATCCTAACCACAACATGAACGAAACAGCCGTCGAACTCAGAGCAGCAGCCCCGCTGCGGACTTTCATTTCCGACCTGTCTGAATTGACCAAGTCGCGCCTTTCCCTCCTCGTTTTATTCACCACCCTGACGGGTTTTTATCTCGGCAGCTTTTCAGGAATCAATCCCTGGCTCCTGATCCACACCCTCGCCGCCACCGCCTCGCTCGCCGCGGGCGCGGCCGTGCTCAACCAGGTTTTGGAAACCCAGGCCGACGCCCTCATGCTTCGCACCCGCAACCGCCCCCTTCCCTCCTCCCGCATGCGCGAGCAGGACGCCCTTTGCCTGGGCATTTATTTGTCGGGAGGCGGCCTCGCCTACCTTTTGCTCGCCACAAATCTGTTAGCCTTTTCCATCGCCGCGCTCACCTTGTTTAGCTATCTTTTTATTTACACCCCGCTCAAGCGCGTCACACCTCTCAATACGTTGATCGGAGCGGTCCCCGGCGCGCTGCCACCCTTGATCGGCTGGACGGCGGCCGGCAACCCGCTCAACGACGGCGCGCTCGCCTTGTTTCTGATTTTATTTTTCTGGCAGATGCCGCACTTCCTGGCCATTGCCTGGCTGTATCGCGAAGACTATTCCAAGGCCGGATTCCGGATGCTGACCCTCAACGACGCCTCCGGGCAAAGTACTGCCTGGAAAAGCCTGCTCCACACGCTGCTGCTGTTGCCTTGCGGCCTGGCGCCGTACTTTTTGGGAATGACCGGCTGGATTTATCTCAGCGGCGCGACCTTCTGCGGCGCCCTCTACCTGGCTGCATCGCTCTTCTTCGTCAGAAATCCGGGACACGTTAGCGCCCGGCGACTCTTCCTGGCCTCGATCTTCTATCTGCCCGTGATCCTGCTCCTCCTGGCGATTGATAAGGTGTGACGATCGAGGGAGCGCAGGCGTCCCGCCTGACAGATTCCAAGCGCTGATTTTCATTGAGTGCGTCTATGTGGCTTTGAGAGAGAAATATATTCGGGTCGGTTACAGGGCTAGAATATTTTTAAAACGCTTTAACCCAGGGCGATGCCCTGGGTTGGTATTAGGACGCCCCGTTGTGGCTTAAAATAAGCACATACTCGCGCCAAGTACGAGAAGCCCTCCAAGGTTTCGGAAGATCTCTTTGTAAAAACCATTTGTTCAATTTTTGCGGGTTTTGCGCTTTCTAGCGGCCAATTCCTTGTTCGTGATTTTAGTGTCTTTCGTGGTAAAAGAAGTTTCTCCCTCAGTCCCCCGCGCACCTTGATAAGGAAGAGGCAACCCCCTCCCGCGTCAGTCACGGGAGTAGATGACAGGATTCAGCGGGCTGTTGATGATTTCCCCGATTTTCGCGCCCGGGCACCAGTTGTCCCAGTCGTTTTGCTGATTCTTGTTTTTGGGTTCGATCAGGCGCATGTCCTGGTCCATGTAAATAATGGTCATGACTTCGCGCGCCTTGGGCAGCTTGTTCGGCCCGGCCCGGTGAAAGGTGAAGCCCAGATGGAAGCTGACTTCACCGAGATCGAACGGTGTTTCGTCAACGGGAAGGTTCGACAACTTCAACTGCTCGTCGATTTTCATTTCGCTGTCGTCGCTGATTTCAAGGTCGCGGCCAATCTTGATGCGCTGACTGCCGACGGAGAACATGAGCGGGCCGTTTTCCAGGGGCACCGCATGCAACGGTATCCATGCCGTGACGGTTTTTTCATTTGAGAGCGGCCAGTAGTATTGATCGACGTGCCACGGAGTGTAGCCGCCACCCGCCTCCTTGTAGAGGGCCTGGTCGTGGTACATCCGGACACCGCGGGTTCCCAGCAGCGCGGTGGCGATTCGCGCCAGGCGTTTTCCGAGGACAAATTCCTTCACGATTTCGTTTCGCTGCCAGATGTTCATGATTTGAAGAAAGGCCTTGCCGTAGGTGGTGCGCTGTTCCAGCGGCTTGTAGTCCTTCGCCTGCTCAAGAACCAGGCGGGTGATTTCCCTGCCGTAGTATTCGAGCACTTCGGCGTCGAGGACGTTCTTGAGCTTGATGTAGCCGTTCTTCTGAAAGCGGGCAATCTGCTCAGGGCTGATTTTGTATTCGGAATCAATGTCGAGTGTCGGGGCAGTCGTTGTGCTCATAAGATTTAACCATATGGGTGCCAGACCGGCTAATCTACATGGTTTTTGTCTAGGACTGATACTTATTTAACATATTATTTACTTTTCCGATAATATGCCGTTAAAATAATCGAGTGAAGGCGATTCTTGAAAAAATCTCACACGACCGGAACCGCTCGTTCTCCCTCTTTGATTTCCAAAGCCGGCGCTTCGACTGCCCCTTCCATCACCACCCCGAAATCGAGCTAACCCTGATCATCGCCAGTTCCGGACTTCGCTATGTCGGGGACCACATCAGCCGTTTTTCCCCGGGCGATCTGGTATTGATGGGCCCCAATCTGCCCCACATGTACATCAATGATGCGACGCCTTCCGGCCAGGCGCATTCCATTGTCATGCAATTTCTTCCCGAATGCCTCGGGTCGAATTTTTTTCAGCTTGGCGAGCTGAAGGCGATCCACCGCTTGTTCGAGCGTGCCCGCGTCGGGCTTTCGTTTCATGGCTTGACACGGGACAAGGTTGCGCCGCTTATGGTCCAGTTGGACAGCCTTAATGGTGCCGCACGGCTGACGGCATTTCTCAACATTTTCGATATTCTCGCGGGATCGAAGGAGTTCCGCGTTCTGGCCAGTCCCACCTATTCCCCCTCCCTGGCGCTTTATCAAGGCGAACGCATCAACCGGGTATGCGAACTGATTTCCAAAAAATTCAGGGAAGGAATCACCCAAAACGAAGCAGCGAGGATCGCCCATATGAGCCCGCCTTCCTTCAGCCGCTTTTTCCGGCGCGCGACGAACAAGACGTTTCGCGCGTTTCTCAACGAAGTCCGCATCGGGCACGCTTCCCATTTGTTGCTTGAGACGGAACGTACCGTGGCGGAAGTCTGCTACGACTCTGGGTTCGGAAACCTATCCAATTTTAACCGGCAATTTCTCAAGCTGCGGAAAGTCTCGCCCCGCGCCTATCGCAGGAAGCGGCCGCAGGAGGGGTGAGTTGCGCCTGGGCGTTTCTATCCATTCTCCAGCATGTAAATCGCCAATATTGGATTTTTCTTCGCTTTCAGTTTTCTTTCCACGGCCCGCGCTTCTTTCAATGTGGGATATTCACGTTTTGCGACAATCTCCAATATCGTACCCAAGCGTTTGGTGCTATAGGTATGGCCGCGCTGATGTTGTGCGAAGCGGACTTCGAAATCCACTGCGGATCCGATATAATGTCGGCCGTTTGAGCCTTTGAGTATGTAAGCCCACGCCATAAAAAGGGTAGCAGCGGAGGGATTTGAACCCCCGACCAAGGGCTTATGAGTCCCCTGCTCTACCCCTGAGCTACGCTGCCATGTTTAACTAATGCCAAATCCATTTTTCCAAGCCTAGGTCACCGACCAACCCCGAATGCTTTCGGGGCTGCTCTACCCCTGAGCTACGCTGCCATGTTTAACTAATGCCAAATCCATTTTTCCAAGCCTAGGTCACCGACCAACCCCGAATGCTTTCGGGGCTGCTCTACCCCTGAGCTACGCTGCC
>JAQTNW010000053.1:9719-20496 GCA_028713655.1 Candidatus Methylacidiphilales bacterium
CCGACCAACCCCGAATGCTTTCGGGGCTGCTCTACCCCTGAGCTACGCTGCCGTCTTTAAATAATGCCAAATCTATCTTTCCAAGCCCAGGTCGCCGACCAACCCCGAATGCTTTCGGGGCTGCTCTACCCCTGAGCTACGCTGCCGTCTTTAAATAATGCCAAATCTATCTTTCCAAGCCCAGGTCGCCGACCAACCCCGAATGCTTTCGGGGCTGCTCTACCCCTGAGCTACGCTGCCGTCAGCGGGAACAAAAGAGAATGGCCGAATCCGGTGATTATTCAATTCGGAAAATTAGGTCAGGCCTGAGGATCTTTCAGACCACCCAGCTTCTTTTCCAGTGCCTGCAGGCGCTTGTAAAGTTCAGGCAACCTCGCCGTAAGAGCCTCGATCTTCATCGCTTCCGCCATGGGCCGGGCCGGGCCACCCCGATACACTCCGGGTTTTGTGATATCCTTGCTCGCGGCGCTCCATGCCGTCAAGGTCACGTTGTCCGCCACCTTCACATGCCCAACCGTGGCCGACTGCCCGGCGACAACAACATTGTTGCCCAGCGTTGAGCTGCCGGAAATACCGCATTGGGCAACAATGATCGAATTCTTTCCAATCACCACGTTGTGCGCGATCATCACCAGGTTGTCGATTTTTGTTCCCTGCTGGATCCAGGTTTTATCAAAGCGCCCCCGGTCGATGGTGGTGTTGGAACCGATCTCCACATCATCGTCGATCTGCACATAACCCACCTGCGGGATTTTTTTATGCACTCCATTTTGGAATTCGTAACCGAAACCGTCTGAGCCGAGCACAACACCTGGATGCACAGTCACCCGTTTCCCAATCACCGTGCGCTCGCGGATGACCACATTCGGGTGGATGAAGGTGTCCTCGCCGATTTTTGATTCATGTCCGATATACGTCCCGGCGCCAATATGAACGCGGTCGCCCACACTCACACCGGCTTCGATCACCGCATGCGGGCCGATGTACACGCCCTTTCCCACCTGCGCTTTTGGATCAAGCACGGCCGTGGGATGAATCCCGGCCCGCCACTCCAGCGGCGGCGGCTGAAACAGGGCCGCCACCTTGGCAAAGGCTGCCGACGGGTTGGAAACTTTTATAAGGTCCGCGGCCAGTTCATACTGCTTGCCGCCCTCGACGAGAATCGCCCCTGCCCGGCTTTCTTTCGCAGTCGGCAGGTAGCGGGGGTTGCCTAAAAAGGATATTTGATCGGGCGTGGCACGCCCCAAATCATTGATTCCGCGGATCTCCCGGTCAGGATTGCCTGACAGCTCTCCTCCGACCAAGGCCGCGATGTCCGCCAAGCGCCGGCTCATTTCAAACACCCTTAGGGCGTTTTGTTGTCTTTCGCAGCGGGAGCAGAAGCGGGCTGTTTGTCTTTATTGCTGTTCAACTGCTTGGTAATTTCAGCGGAAATGTCGGTCATGCCTTCCTGATAAACAATCGTGGAAGTACCGTTCAAGGTCATGCCGGATTTGTCCAAAACCATGTTGTATTTCCCCTTGCTGAAATCCTCAATCGCCTTGCTGATTTCATCGACGATCTGTTTGCGCTGGCGCATCTGGGTGTCCTGAATGATCTTGCCCGCGTTTTGATCGTAGCTGGAAATTTCCTGTTCCCGTGTCCTGGCGTCGTTGATCTTTTCGTTCAGTTTTTGATCTTTATCCTTTTTTGCGGCGTCGCTGAGCGTGGGATCTTTCATGCCGTCTTTCAGGGCATTGATCTGGTCCACAAGCTTCCGATAATCCGACAGGCGGTCTTCGCGTTCCTTTTTGAAGCTGGCAATCTGGTCCTGGATGCGTTTTTCAGCTTCCTGGGTTTTGTAGTAGTCCTTGAATATTGCCTGCATGTCCACGACAGCAATCTTCAACTGGGCATGGGCCGGCACCGTGAAGGCGCTGATACAGAAAAGGGCAATGGCAATGATTTTTTTCATAAAGGGGAGAGTGTAACTAGAATTGATAGCCCACGTCAAAGTCGAACTTTACGTCGCCCACTTTTCCGCTGGTACCATCCGCCTTGATCGGGAAGCCGATATCAAGGCGAAGCGGGCCTATGGGAAGATTCAGGCGAAGCCCGAATCCTGTGCCGACATTCAGATTATTGACCGAATAATCAAACACACCTGGATTATCAAAACCGCCGTCCACAAAAACAGCACCTCGCACCCGGCTCATGATCGGGTAGGTCAGCTCCACATTGCCGTAGGCCATGGTGTTGCCGCCGATGGGCTCGCCATTGCTGTCACGCGGCCCGATGGATCGAAAATCGAACCCGCGCACACTGCGTGAACCGCCGATAAAATACCGGTCGAACAGCGGCACCCTCGGCGCGTTGTCATAACTGTCAACCACGCCCGTTGCGCCGCCTGTGGAAAGAATCAAATCATAGGGCAAAAGGAAATATTTGGCGCCATCCACTTGCAATTTCCAGATTTTGGTGTCGCCCAGAAGCGGGCCGCCCGCGCCTTCGGCGGTAAATTCCACCTTTTCGCCTTTTCGCGACAGTGTAAGCGAATCTCTTGAATCATAGGTCAACGTGGCATCGATCGAACTCTTGGAACGCATGCCCGCTTCCTGCTGAATAGCCTGGGACGCATTTTGATCCACATCGTGGATGCCGATTTCCTGGGCCGTGTAGCTCAGCCCGGCACGCCAGAATTGATTCAGCGCCTTGCCCAAACGGATGGTGGCACCATAGCGTTCAACATTATACTCCTGGCTCAGGTATTGGGAGTCATTGTAAAACAGGTCAAATCCAAAGGACAACTGCCGGTCCAGGAACCACGGCTCGGTCCAACTGATAATAAAATCCCGGCGCTGCAAACCATACTGCAGGCGCGTGCGGAATTTTTGCCCGCCTCCCGTGAATGTCGGCGGATTCGCCAGGTCAAAGTTGCCCTGGCTCAGCTCCACAAAGCCCAGAAGGCTGTCCACCGTGCTGAATCCCACCCCGAAGGTGACGGAGCCGGTGCGCTGTTCCTCAACGGTAACCAGCATGTCCTTGCGGTTTGGCACTGCGGTGTCTTCGGCCGAAATATCCACTTTTGAGAAGTAGCCGAGATTTTCCAGCCGCTTTTTGCTGGCGTCCGCCTTGACGCTGTCATAAACCTCACCAGGAGCAAGAGCCAATTCGCGGCGGAGCACCTTGTCCTTTGTGCGATTGTTCCCTTGCACGATGATTTTTTCAACAAAGGACTGGCCTGCCTCATCCAGCTTGTAAACCAGATCCATCTTGCCGCTCTCAATGTTCGGCTGCCGCTGCGGCTGGACATTCGCGTCAATGTAGCCCTTTTCCCCGTAAAGATCCTTGATGGCTTTTACATCATCATCCAAGCCCTGTGGTGAAAAGATTCCGGTTTCCTGCATCTTCATCCGAGCCAGTATCTGTTCGCGCGTGTAAAGCTTGTTGCCGTCAAAATTGATTTTTCCGACATGGTATTGGATGCCTTCAAAAATCGTGATCTTGATGTCGATCACCTCCGGTTCGGGATACGTATAGGCGATATCCTGAATCTGCATGTCGATATAGCCATGCTTCTGGTAATACTCCCTGAGCTTTTTCTGGTCTTCCTTGAACTGGTCTTCCTTTAACAGGCCGGATTTGTCGAAAAACGAAATCCAGTCTTTTTTCTTGGTCTTAAAGAGCTTTCGGAGCTCCGCCTGCTCGAATACTTTCACCCCTTCAAAGGTGACATTACGCACCCAGGCCTTGGAACCTTCCCGGATGGTGTACTTGACCACTGCACGGCCCGCCTGCTCGTTCACATCAATCTTGTATTCCACCTGGGCCTGATGAAAACCTTTCCCGCGGTAGTAATCCAAAACCTTGCGCGAATCCTCCGCGACCTTTTGCTCGCTCAGCGGATCCCCAGCCTTGCTCTTCATCTCCTTGCGGACGCGCGATTCCTTGATTTCCTTGGCGCCGACAATTTCAATATCGCGGACAATCGGTTTGGGCTGGACCACAACCACAACCTTCACGCCATCGGCCATCGGTTCATCGTAAATGCGGAGATTGACAAAAAGCCCGGTGGCATAAAGATTCCGCACATCCTCTTCCACGGCGGGCAGCGAATAAGGCTGGCCGATGGTGGTGCGCATATTGGATAAAACAACACTGCGATCCACCGAACGCGGGCCCGCATATTCGATTTCAATGTCTTTGACGATCGGCCCTTGCGTCACTGTGGAGTCGGTGGCGGCAGGCGGCTTGACCAGTGTTTTTCCCTCGGGGGTTTTGTCCTGGGCGAAGGCCTGCGTCGAAATTATATTTAAGGATAGGAGAGCGAGGCAGCTGATGGCGGCCATAACACACCCTTGCAAGGGCGGCCTTTGGATCGAGTAGCTCATCCTAAAATAACCCATTTTCCTTGTTTAACCTCAGACACTTAGGTTTTTACGAATAATTGCGTATAAAGTATCTGATTAGGCGAAAAATGAAGTAAGTACTGCGGGTCGTCAAGCCTATTATCGTACCCTTTAAACCCGCTTACCCATTTCATGGAAATTACGTCGCCGATTTCGGCTTTCGGGGCTTTTTGCTCTTGGGCGCTTCTTCAGCCGCCACCTTATCCTTGGCAATCCCCTCCAGAACCACCTTGAACTTGCCCTGGACATTCATCGGCAGGTGAGCCTGCACCTCGTACTCGCCCAGACCCCTGAGAGGTTTGGGCAAAACCAGCTTTTTGCGGTCGATTTTGTGCCCGAGAACCTCGAGACGGGCGGCAATATCATGCGTGGTAATCGAGCCGAAGACTTTTTCAGAACCCGCCGTTTCGACCTGAAACGTAATGGTCACCTTGTTCAGCGCGGTGGCCAGTTCCTCCGCCGCATTCAATTCCTGCGCTTCCCGCTCGGCGCGGCGGCGCTTGAGATCTTCCATCATCTTCTTGGAACCAGCGTTGGCCGGGGCGGCCAGATCGCGGGGCAACAAAAAATTGCGGGCATATCCGGGCTTCACCTTCACAAGATCCGCTTCGGCGCCCAGTCCGGCGACGGGCTTTTTCAGAATCACTTCAACTGCCATAACATTAATCTCCAATAATTTGACTTCCGCTTTAAAACGTCCCGGCTCCTGGCCAGGAAGTTCGACTATAGGCGGGCCGATTATAAGCGCAATGCCATTTTTCGGCTGGCCGAAATCGCATAGCTTGTACAGCGTACTCCTCGCGAGGCCTTTTGTGTCCATGTCCGCAAACAACCCGCCTCTTAAACCTATGACCAGTGAACCCATCTCCACCACACATTTGCTGGACCGCCTAAAATGGCGCTATTCCTGCAGAAAATACGACACCACCCGCACCATTCCCGAACCGGTCTGGTCGGCCTTGGAGGAAGCGCTGGTGCTGACCCCATCATCCTACGGCATCCAACCCTGGAAATTCCTCGTCGTCACCGACCGCGAGTTGCGCAAGAAACTCTATCCTTTTTCTCATAACCAACAACCGGTGCTGGACGCCTCCCATCTTGTCATCTTTACCGCGCGCGAATCCATCCTGCCCGAGGATATTGAAGCCTGGTGCCGGCGGGTGCGGGAGTTGCATCACTCGTCGCCTGAAGATTTTGCCGGCATGCGTCAGGCCCTGATCGATGAAATCATCCACGGCCCGAACCGCCACCGCCTCTTCGAATGGGCGTCCGAACAGGCGCATATCGCCCTGGGCAATTTCCTCACCAGTTGCGCACTGCTGGGCATTGACGCCTCGCCCATGGGAGGAATCAAGCCGCACGAATTTGACGAGTTTTTCGGGTTTCGCGCCCAACGTCTCCGCACCGTGGTGCTTTGCGCCGCAGGCTACCGGCATCCCGATCAAAAGGGAACCGGAGGTAGAAAAACCCGCTTCGAGAAGTCAACGGTCATTGAATATCGGCCGTGATGCGGCAGAGGACCCAGCCTTGTTGCGCGAAATAACGGCCTTTCTTCCGTCCTGCAAAACGATGTCCGTCACATAACCTTCCTGAACCTCGATGCCGTCCATGTTGGCATCCCCCACCGTGACGTCAAACTTGCCCGGCGCCATGCTGTTCAGCAATAAAATGCCGTCGTCTTTGATACGAGTCTGGCCGAACGAAAGTGGGGCCGCGGGATTCATCCAACTCGCGCGAACCCCGGTCTTCGGCTTGCCTTCCGCATTCAAAACGCTGATTTTCATCTTCCCGGCGTGAAGAAGAACAAAGTGGAAATGGTCTGCCTCCCGCGTGTCGATAATCTGATAGTAACTCGCCCAACCTTCACACTGAACACGCAAAGCCACCTCGCCTGCGGGCAACACCAGATCCATGAATTTTTGGTCGCTGAAGTTGTAGGGGCCGAGGCGCTGGCGCCGCAGCGCGTTTCCCTCGTCATCAATTTGCGCAAAAGCCGGCCAGGCTTCGTAAGCAACCTTGCCCAGATCCTGCATATCCGGACCGCTGGCTGTCACTCTCACCTTCTTCGAAGGCGCCGATTTGAGGACGATATTTTTGCCGCTTTGTCCGGGAGCGAAATTGTAGCGTAGAAAGGTCCACGCAGTATTGGGGCCGCGAACCACAAGTGCTTTGCCCGCATTCTGGTAACGCGCATCGGTGATCGAAAAGCTTCCATCTGCCGCCACCGGCGTCCATTGGTATGCGTCGTCGTGGTTCCATTGGATTCCCACGAGGGACACCAATCCAATCTCCACCCCTTTCATTGATTCCGGTCCCAGCACCTTGCCTGAGAATGTCCGCGGCTTGTTGTCAAACATATGAGGGAAAAGAAACGCAACGAAATAGTCCATCATCTTGCCCGAGAAAATCCTCGGCATGTTGCTATTGTTCTCAACAAGATCGAGCTGTTCCCGGGCAGGCGCGGGCTTCTTCTTGAGATCCGGATCGTGTGGCGAGGAGTAACCCCATCCGCTCCAGGCAACCTTTGGTATCTCCGCCCGGTAAATGAGGGTGTGATCTCTTCCGGTGGATTCGGGTTCTGAAGCAAAGCCAACAGAGATGGCAAACAACAGACCGGCGGCAATTTGGGGGAATATCATGGCATTGTGTCTGTTCGACTAAGCGCCTCGGAAGCAACCTTGTCAACTGCTGCCATTCGGAAATTTGCTTTCCGCTGCCGGATATTTTGCCATGCTGGCCCCGATATTTAAAAATCATGATCACGAGTTATGCGCTTGTCGTTCTGGGCGGCGGAATCGGGGCCGGCCTGCGCTTTGCCCTGTCCTCCTATATCGCGGTCCGCTACGGGGAGTCGTTCCCCCTCGGCACCCTGGTCATCAATGTGACCGGTTCCTTTGTCATCGGCCTGCTTGCCTCTCTCAGCGATGTCGAGGGCCGGATGCTGCTCAGCCCCTATGCGCGCGAATTCCTCATGATCGGCGTGCTGGGCGGTTACACCACCTTTTCCTCATTCAGCCTGCAAACCCTGAACCTCGCGCGCGACGGCGAATGGCTCTATGCGGGGCTCAATGCCATGCTTTCGCTCGCGCTTTGCCTGGCGGCCGTCTGGCTGGGGCATGTGCTGGCGCAATTGATCAATAACTGGAGATAACCATGGACATTCCCGAAGAAGCGATGTTGTTGCGGATTTTTATCGGCGAAAGCGACCATTGGAAACACAAGCCGCTTTACGAAGCCATTGTCCTGAAGGCGCGTGAAATGCGCCTGGCAGGCGCCACCGTCTTGCGCGGGCCCATGGGCTTCGGCAAAACAAGCCGCCTGCACACCGCCAAAATCCTCCAGCTTTCCATGGACCTGCCGGTGGTGATCGAAATTGTGGACAGCGAGGAAAAAATCCAGTCCTTCCTGCCGCTGATCAAAGACATGCTGCAGGGCGGGCTTGTCACGCTGGAAAAGGTCCGCGTACTCCACTATGATGGCCTGCAACGTGACGGCACCCAGCGGGAAAGCGCCTGACCTCGCAGCTAAAACACAGATTTACAGGAAGCTCGCAAAGCGCGAAGAAAGCATAAAATTAAAATACAAGCCGCCTCCATCCCCCTGACAAGGGGAAGAAAAGGGGTTTTTGTTTGCCGCAAAAAGGCTGAAATTCACCCTATGCCAGTCCTCCTCGATAATATCACAAAATACTGCGACAAACTGCTGAACCACGCCGGGATTGCCGATTATCCCGGCGCCATGAACGGATTGCAATTGCAGAACAATGGCCGGATCAGCCGCATCGCGGCCGCCGTGGATGCCAATCTCCCGGTTGTCCGCAACGCAGTGGCCCGGGGCGCCGATCTTTTGATCGTGCATCATGGCATCGGCTGGTCCCCGCTTTGCCCGGTTACGGGAGGCAAACATGAACTTTTAAAAACCTGCCTCGCCAACAACCTGGCGATCTACAGCTCGCACCTGCCGCTGGACGCCCACCCGAAACTGGGGAACAACATTTTGCTGGCGCAAGCCCTCAGGCTCGGCTCTGGCAAACCCTTCTTTCTTGAAAAAGGAACCGCGCTGGGAAGAAAAATCGCCGCGCGCATCAGACGTGACGAGCTTGGAAAAAGGTTATCGCAAGCACTGGGACAGGCGCCCCTGTTGATTCCCGCGGGACCTTCTGCCTGCCGCAGCGTCGGCATTGTCACCGGCGGGGCCGGCAACGAACTGGCACGAGCTGTGTCGGAAGGCATCGACACCTTCATTACCGGCGAAGGGTCCCACTGGACGTTTTCCCTGGCGCATGAACTGGGGGTGAACGTTTTCTACGGGGGCCATTACCTGACCGAAACCTTCGGGGTCAAGGCGCTGGCCTCGCATCTTGCAACAAAATACAAACTGCCGTGGCAGTTTATTGATGTACCCAGCGGACTATAGCCCGCATGCGGGTACTCCTCTGTTTTTGCCCGGCCATTAGGCGGAATTCCTAACGCGTTCCTCTTAACAAACTTTCCCAACTGCATCGGAGCGCGCAGCGTACCCGTACCACAATGTCAAAACCGGGGTTGGCGGTGCCCGCCTCAATGCGTTGGACATACCGCCGGTCGATCTCCGCGCGCTCCGCCAAATCCTCCTGTGTCAGATTCCTTCGTTGCCGGATGCGGCAGACGTTGCGGCCTAAAATGACACGGGGCGTCAATTTCACGCCCGGAAGGATGTGATAAATCCAGAAATTTTAGAGCGGACGGATTGTCGCTTTTTTTATTTTTTTGTTTGCCAATAGGTTTATTAACAGCTTGAATCCTTGGAAGGCACCGAACTCTTGGTTTCTAATTTCAGTCCTCTGATGAAAATGCCCTGCTCAAAGCTTTTATGCATCCATGTGACGGCTGTTTTCTTTGCCTTCCTCTGTGTCGGCAATCTGTTTTCCCAGCAGGTTGCTCCCGTTAAAGTTGAAACCCCGGCAATCAATTTCCAGGTGCTCGGATCGCAAAGGGTAAAAGTTGGCTTGCATTCGGTCATTTACAACCAGGTAGCGCCGCCAGTATTTCCGGCCCCTGCGGTTCAAGTGCAGCCTGCTCCAACACCTCAATACCAGCAATGGCTCCAGGCCAGGCAGCAAAAAGCCTTCAAGTTCATCATGATCGGGGCGACTGTCCATGATCATCAGATGACCGATCTGCGCTGGTTCGACGGGGATCAATGGGTCCGGGCGTTGAGCAATTTCGATTTCAATTATCTGACAGACACCCTGGAATTTGAGAGCGACAACACGATTTACGAATTTTTCCTGATAACCGCTGACATGGCATCGGATTATTTGGCCAACGACAATCACAATCAAACGCTCCAGTGGCTGGCACAGGCGCGCCGCCAGCTTCCATCCAATGGCATTGGATACTGGATCGTTGACGGGAATGCGGTGAACAATCCTGCCACAGTGGCCGGCTTGGACGATCTGCACGCTTATTTCAATGCGAACAAGGATCAACTGGTTAGTGATTACCAGAAGCGGACGGCGGACTGGGAAAGGCAGGAGCGTTGGAATAAGGCGCATCCGCCGGTGCGGCAGGACACGGTGATCAATTTCTGGCCTGTAAAAAGCAGCGTTTACAAGAAAAGCTCAAATCAATGAAATGCGGTTTCTTGATTTGCTTTTTGGCGCTGGCTGGATTTGTGCAGGCACAAAGTCCAAACGATCCGAATGAAGGCACAACGCTGACGCCTGACAGTTCTTCAGGAACTTATCTGTTTTCATGGTGGGGACACGCGGGGAGGACTTATTTTATTCAACAATCCGAAGACCTCCAAACCTGGAGTTACGTGCCCATCATTGAAACAGGCGCGGATCAAACCATTCAGTGGGGCTTCAGTTCCAGCGCAGACAAACTTTTTCTGCGGGTCAAATACACAGACGTTGCAACCAGCGACCCCTTTAACGACGATTTCGACGGTGACGGGGTGAGCAACTGGGATGAGTTACAGCAGGGCAGCGACCCAAACAACTATTACAGTCAACCTGGCGCGAACGGCCCGGTCACCATACTGCCCGCCCTCAACATCCTTTCCGGCAACAATCAGACAAGTGATCCTGTAACCTTTGCAGCCAATCCTTTGCTTATCCAAGTGACCGACAGCGCAACAGGCCTGCCGCTCTCCAATGCGCCGCTGACCTTCAGCGTCAGCCAGGGCGGAGGCACGCTCACAACCGCCAACACGCCCGTCGCCCAGCAATACGACAGCCTGCAAATGCGGACTGACAACGATGGCTATGCTGTTGTTTATCAAGGGACAACTGCAGCTGTTTATTATTTGCAACCTGCGGGAGAAGGAATAACCAGCCAGATCACCGCCACGGCGGGGACTGCGTTTCCCGCTCAATTTACCGTTACCACAAATTATATGAGCGC
>JAQTNW010000054.1 GCA_028713655.1 Candidatus Methylacidiphilales bacterium
CGTACGAAGTGCCGTCCTCCGATTGAATGGTCCAAATCATCGCCAGGTCCTCGCACTCCAACGCCAGCATCCAGTCGCCGGCCTCGAAGGCAATTTCATCCTCCGGAGAGATGTAGGCCGTGTCCGCCAGATGTTTCAATTCAAACATGCTCATCGGACCGTAGATTTCCTCGTCGTTGGGTTTGCGCAGCCGGACTTGGGTGGTTTCGTTCATAATGTTATTTCTTTGGGATAAAAAGTTTCTGCCCCGTCTTCAAGGGCTGGTTCGGAGCCAGATTATTGGCCTTGCGGATGTCTTCCACACTCACATTGACGCCTTTATCCTGATAGGCTTTGGAAATCGCCCAAAGGCTCTGGCCCGCCAGCACCGTGTACTCGTATCCCTGCTCCGCCGCGGCGGAGTTTCCGCCTTTGGCGCCGGATTCGGGCGCGGTCGTTTTGGTTTCCTTCACCGACTTTGTTTCTTTGGAACCTGTGGCCACAATTTTTGAGACTTCCTTTAAAAGTGCTTCCTTCTCCATGGCCTGGGCTTTCGACTGTTCGTCCAGCAATCGTTTCAACTCGGCGTTGTCAGTCTCCAGTTTTTTCACCCGTTCTTTCATCTGGGCCAGGTCCTGCTGCAACTGGGCGTTCTGCTGCACAATCAAATCGATCTGGTCCGCCGCTTTCATGACCTTTTGCCGCTCGATGAGGGCGTCCTGGGCCGCAGCCGGATCCTCCTGCGCCCTCGCCGGCGAAAGTGGGCACAACAATCCCGCCATTGGGATCAAAAACAATCCCAAGGTCCGGCACTGCAAACGCCCCGGCAATAACGACATATCACCAACAGTTACCCTCCGAAGCCTTTCTGTGCAAGCCTTTCACATCCCTGATTTGGGGACAGGTACACGCCCCGTTTCACCGATGCTTTCAACCCGCTCTTGGGCAGCACATTTCCAATGCGGGTGCAAGCGTGGAGGATCACGCCACCCGGCCTTGAGCGGACTCGATGTGATCTCCCCGAAGGCCTCGTGGTCAAAAGGCCCAGTAGTGCATTCCTTCAGGAAGAATCGCAGCTCAGACATTCGACTAACCAACAACAATCACTTGATATAACATCGACGTCCAATTCCTGTCCCGGCAAGCCCATATGCCAAACCAGGGCGGGAATGCAATTTGTACACATGAAATAGGCATTCACCCGCACACAAATGAAAAATAAGCTTTAATTCCACCAGAAAGCTTTCATCTATATACCATGAAATTATCAGAACTCAGCAGCGGCCAGGCCGTTCTGCTCATCAAATTGCTCAAGAAAAAGGAAAAACTCGAAACCCAACTGGCCGCAGTTGAATCCCGGCTGGGAAAACTTTCCAGCGGCAAGGTTTCCGCGCTTGCGGCGAAAAGCCCGGCCCGGCCCAAATCGAAGGGCCCCCGCGCCAAACGGGGCGCACTCAAAAAGCAGGTTCTGGCCCTGCTCAAAAGCGCCGGCAAAAAAGGCCTGCCCGTGAAAGTGCTCGCCAAAAAATTGAAAACCACCTCCCCGCGCCTCTTCACCTGGTTTTACACGACAGGCGAGAATGTCCCCGGCCTGAAAAAATCCGGCCGCGGCTGTTACGCCTATCTGCCCAAAAAGTAAACAAGCCGACACACCATCGACAGGGCAACCCAACATCCAGGCTCTTAGGGTAAAATACTGGCAGGACAATTGAATGTTTGACCCCTTTGAACAGGCCGCACTGCATCCGATCCTCCACGACGGACCGGCGGTTAATTTCTTCTCGGGCGCCCTGTTGGGAAACGGAGGCATGGGCGCCGTTGTCTGCACGCGCCCCGACGCCATCGTGATCCACTTCGGGCACAACAGCGTCTGGGACATCCGCATTGCGGAGGCGACTCTCGAAAAGCTCGGCACATTCGCGCAGGTGTTTGCGCGCGTGCGCGCCATCAATCCGGCGTTGTCCAAACTCGGAGACGATCCCTGGTTTCGCGAATACTGCCACATGGCCTCGGCGAGCTACCGCAAGCCGTATCCGCGTCCGTTTCCCTGCGGCTCGCTGGTTCTTGGGTTCGACTCGCGCGAGACCGAAACACTCGGCCACCGACTTGATTTGGCGACGGGCGTTTGCACCGTGGAACTGCTCTGGCGCGGGGAGAGGCGGTTCGCGAGGATCTTCGTCGAGCACGAAGCCGACCGGCTCCGGGTTGGGGTTTTCGACGCCACAGGAGCGCCGGCCTCTTCGCCTTTCCTGCGGGTGCGGCTGCTTCCGTCCCATCCCAGCGCAGGCGGCTTGGGTCAACCCGCTCCGGGGCCGGGGCCCACGGACGACATGCCGCCTTACAGCGAGTGCATGGACGAGGCACAACGCTCATTCTGCTTCCGCCAAATCCTGCCCGCCGCCGAGCCGGAGGTTTACGACCCAAAGACCGGCCATCCCGATGACCGGGCGATCCGCCTCAACGTGACGGTCAACAGCCGGCTGACCTCCCGCAACCGGATGAATTGGTTTGGCAACTACCAGGGACCCGATGCGCTCGAACGGGATCTCACCGACACGGATTTGTTTTTCGCCTGTGTCCAACTCGATCACGGGCCCGCCACGGGCGTGCCGAACGGTGCGGAGGTGCTCGATATCACTCACGCCACGACCGCCGCCGCCGCCGAACGGATTGCCGCCGAATGGCGCGCGTACTGGAGGCGCTCGGGCGTCGCTTTGGCCGATGCCGAGCTCGAGGCGATCTGGTATCGCAACCTCTATTTCCTGGCCTGCTCGCTCCGTCCCGGGGTCACCTGCCCGGGAGATTTCGCCAACTGGTCCTATGGCAATATCGGCAGCGCCTGGCATGGTGACTATCATCTGAACTACAACACTCAACAGGCGTTCTGGGCGACGTTCTCTTCCAATCATGTCGAGCTTCACCTGCCTTATGTGGACCTCGTGGATCACATGCTGCCCGTCAGCCGGGCATGGGCCCGCGACTATTACCAACTTGGTGGCGCCTGCTTTCCGCACAGTGCCTATCCGGTGAAAATGTCGATCCCGCCCTATCCCGTCCCCACCTGGGGCTGGGAAATTTGCGAGACGCCATGGGCGGTCCAAAGCCTTTGGTGGCATTATCTCTACACGATGGATGCCGGCTTCCTTCGCGACCGTGCCATCGGTCCCATCCGCGAAGCAGTCCTGTTCCTCTGCGATTATCTCTCGCGCCCGGACGCCCATGGTCCGCAGTGGAACGACGACCACTTCCACGTCTTCCCGACCGTGGTGCCGGAGATCTACGAACTCACGCCGGGCCTCGAAAAGAATGCGGATTGCATCGTGGACCTGACGCTTATCCGCTTCGTTTTCCGTGCTTATATCAAGGCGTGCGGCGTCCTGGGAATCGGGGCTCCAGAGCAGGAACTGCTCGCGCGGGTCGGAAAACTCCTTCCCCGGCTGCCGGACTATCCCACAGCCAAAAGCGCGTCCGGAACAGTCTTTGTCAACGTCAGAGGTGAAGATCCTGAAATTGTCCAGAATACACCCAACACACTCATGACTGTCTTTCCCGGCGAGGACCACGGACTTCACTCCCCGCCCGATATGCTCGCCATCTGCCGCAATTCCCTGCGCCGACATCGTAATGAGGGCGGCAACGACCTGGTCTTCCTCAACCTCCAGGCCGCGCGCCTGGGCTGCCTCGATCTCGAACGGTTCAAACGCCACGTCCGCTACTGTCTCCTGCCCAACGGCACCTGCACCGACATGTGCCGACAGATGGGCGGCCGCTACCGCGACGACGGGGACTTCGACTTTATGGCCCGCATGGGCATCTGGTTCGAGAATTTCTCGCTACCCGCCGTCATCAATGAATGCCTCATGCAGAGCTATTCGGGTGTGCTGCGCCTGTTTCCCAACTGGCCGAAGGAGCGTGACGCCGAATTTCGCACACTCCGCGCCGCCGGAGCATTTCTCGTGAGCGCCGGGTGTGGAGGCGGCACTGTAACCTGGGTCGAAGTCCTCAGCGAAACGGGCGGGGATCTGGTGTTGTTGAATCCTTGGCCTGGTAAAGTCCGCTGCCAACGGGGTGAAGAAACATGGGACGCAGCCGGAGAGCAAATTAGCATCGCGACAAATGTCGGCGACCTCATTCGACTTACCAAGGCACCCTGACCCCAACGACAAACAAAAGGCAAAAAACCGTCCGGGCTTCTTCAAACGGGTATTGAAACCACCCGCGAGCCGCTGATTTCATCCGCAAACTACAAGCCGCCCGCTGGGCACTCCGACCGGGACATCTAAAGTTTTGGGATCGACTTTTTCCGGCACATACGTTTAGATAATCCCCGCATAAGGGCGGCCAGCCAGGCCGGGGATGTATTATGAAATTGCGATCACGCACCAAGCAGCGCATCTGGGTAGGGTTGACTATTGCATGCTCAATAATCGCACTCGTCTATAGCGCGATACTCGGATACAAAACGTATTTTAAATCCTAGAAATACCGGAAGAGTGCGCGCTGAGGGTTTCGAACCCCCGACCCTCTCGGTGTAAACGAGATGCTCTACCACTGAGCTAAGCGCGCTGATGAACTCAAGTTAAGCTACACCGGATCAAGCAAGTGAAAACAATAAAAAATGCGATGTGTGTTTCATGCGCTTCTGAAAACCGCCTGACTGGTTCCAAGTCGCTTCCGAAGTTTGAGAATTTCCCTGGGAGGAATATCCGTGACCCTTTTGGGAACTGGTACCTGCTTGGTTCGCAATGTGATCTTGCCTTCGGAATGGGCCAGCGCCTGTTCCATGCTTTTTTTGAAGTTCGTTAAAGATTTCCTTTTTCATGATGTCATTGTTTCCCTGCTGCGGGGACGAGTGGCGGACCTTAAGAAAAAGCCTGAAATGAGAAGCAACTTCATGAAGGAAATGCGCCGGTTTTTACCCGCAACAGTGGTTGGAGAAACTCTCGAAAAGGCTTCCTATTGGCAATATCTCACCCAACTGTTTGAGGAAGGCCGCCAAGGCAACAGCAAAGATGTTGTGACGGAGCCGCGCAGAATTCAAATCGACAAAATTGCCCCCCAACCGCTATTTTCATTCCTTTATGCCAATCTGGGAATTAGCCAACAGCAACCTCAAAAGCCTCGTGCCCTACGAGCCCGGGAAGCCCATTGACGATGTGGCCCGTGAACTCGGTCTCAACCCGTCCGACATCATCAAACTGGCCTCGAACGAAAACCCCCTCGGCCCCTCCCCCAAGGCTCGGGAAGCCATGCTCCAGGCCGCGGGCAAAATGCACATTTATCCTGACGGCGGCTCCTTCCACCTCCGCAACGCCATTGCCGAACGTCTGGGCATCGACCGTTCCCAGATCATCCTGGGCAACGGCTCCAATGAAATCATCGAGTTTGTCTATCACGCCTTCACCCGGCGCAATGAAACCAGCGCAGTGGCCAGCCGTTACGCTTTTGCCGTGTACAAACTCATGGCGGAGCTGTTCGGCGTCGAATTCATCGAAGCTCCGGACCTCAATTTGCACCATGACCTCGACGCCATCCGCAAGGCCATCCGCCCGGATACGCGGCTGGTGTTTCTCGCCAATCCGAACAACCCCACTGGGACACGGATCCCGGACAAGGATCTGGAAAATTTTCTGCGCTCATTGCCCAAAACGACTGTTGCGGTGCTCGATGAGGCGTATTACGAGTTTCTCGACAACCCGCCACCGACGTTGGATTGGGTTCGGGAAGGCCTGAATCTTGTCGTGTTGCGCACCTTTTCAAAAATCCAGGGTCTTGCGGGACTGCGCATCGGCTATGGGATTTCCACTCCAGAAATCACCGAAGTGCTGCAGCGCTGCCGCCAGCCGTTCAACATCAACGGCATGGCCCAGGCGGGCGCACTGGCCGCGCTTCGCGACACCGATCACGAGAAAAAAACCAAGGCCCTGATCTTTGCCGGGCGTCGGCGCTTGGAAAACTTTGCCCGCGAATCAGGGCTTCGCTACGAACCTTCTTTTGCCAACTTCGTCCTTATCGAGGTCGGCGACGGCCATGCCGTGTTCCAATCCCTGCTCAAGCGCGGCGTGATTGTCCGTTCGATGAAAAGTTACGGCCTGCCCGCCTGGATCCGGGTGTCCATCGGGACAGAGTCTGAAATGGAAAAATTTGAACGCGAACTCCGGCAGGTGCTGGCAAACGCCCCCGTCCATGCCTGATTTTAAAACCATCTCAATCATCGCCCCCGGCCTGCTGGGCGGCTCCATCCTGCAGGCCCTGCGGAAACACGCGCCTGAAATCCGCTTGAACGTGTGGGCCCGGCGCGAGGAAACGCGGAGCCAGGTTCTGAAACAGCGCCTGGCGGATACGGTCACCGGAAATTTATCGGAAGCCGTTGCGGACAGCGATCTCATCATCCTTTGCACACCTATCCAGGCAATGGAAGAAACAACCCGGAATTTTCTGCCGGCGTTGAAGCCTTCGGCCCTGGTCACGGATGTGGGCAGCGTCAAAGGCCCGGTGCATCTCGCGCTGGCCCCTCTGCTGGCCAAAAAATGCCACTGGATCGGCAGCCACCCCATGGCCGGAAGCGAGCAGTCGGGGCTGGAAGCGGCGCGCGCGGATTTGTTCCAGGGCGCCCGGACCATTATCACGCCGGATGAGACGGCAGACCCCGCCGCAGCGGCAAAGCTGCGGCGTTTTTGGGAATTGCTCGGTTGCAGCGTCGTCACACTCAGCCCAAGCCTGCATGACACCTATGTGGCCCAGATCAGCCACCTGCCACATCTGGTTGCCGCCTTGCTGGTCCATTCCGTTTCTCAGGAAAGCCTGCAGGTGGCGGGTCCCGGATTCCGCGACACCAGCCGCGTGGCGGCGGGTCCGCCGGACATGTGGGTCGAAATTTTTCAGGCCAACCACCCCGCCGTGGCCGAGGCAATGAAACAATTCCTGGAAGAAGCGCAAAAAGCCCTCTCCAAAATGGAAAGCGGCCGGTGCCCGGAATTGCTGGATCTGCTGACATCCGCCTGCCAAAAAAGACGTTCCCTCCCCTAACCCGGATGCTTCATCCGCTTCTGAAAACCAAGGGAAGAATTTTCATGACGAGCGTAAGACAAGCAGGTTAAATACACACCCACTATGGCAAACCTTAAAATCCATCCCGTCCGGCGCATGGACGCCGAGATCCAGGTCCCCGGGGACAAGAGCATCTCCCATCGTTCGGTGATGCTCAGCGGGTTTGCCGACGGCGCCACGCGCATCACCGGCTTTCTCCCAAGCGATGACTGCCTCTGCAGCCTCGCCGCCATGCAGGCGCTCGGCGTGGAAATTGAAACGATCGACCCCACCACCTTTCTGGTGCATGGAAACAACGGCAAATTCAGGGAACCCGTAGAGCCCATCGATTGCGGCAACTCGGGCACCACCATCCGGCTGCTGGCCGGACTGCTGGCAGGCCAGCCTTTTACCACACGGCTTTTTGGCGACGAATCGCTCAGCCGCCGTCCCATGAAACGCGTTGCCGACCCACTGGAATTGATGGGTGCCCGCGTGGTTTGCGAAGGGCAGAACCAGCGCCCGCCGCTCGAGATCCGGGGCGGAAAATTAAAGTCGATGACGTATCAAATGCCGGTGGCCAGCGCGCAGTTAAAGTCCTGCATCCTTCTGGCGGCCCTGCAGGCCAGGGGCCGCACCATCGTGGAACAACCCTCCGTTTGCCGCGACCACACCGAACGCATGCTGCAGCATTTTGGCGCCAGCATCATGCCTGGCGACAGGGAAATAAAATTGTACGGCGGCGTCAGGCTGGAGGCCCGCGATGTCCATGTGCCCGGCGATTTCTCTTCAGCCGCCTTCTGGTTGGTGGCGGCCGCCGCGATGCCCGGAGCACACCTCATCCTGCCGCGGGTCGGACTGAACCCGACACGCACCGCGTTGATCAATGTGCTCCTGCGCATGGGCGCCGAAATCAAGGAACATGTGGAAAGCAATGATTTCGAGCCCTACGGCACCCTCCGCATCGAGGAAGGCACGACCTTGAAAGGCGCCACCATCGGCGGCGAGGAAATCCCAAACCTCATCGACGAATTGCCGATTATCGCGGTGGCGGGCGCACTTGCAAAGGGAACCACCGTCATCCGCGATGCAAAGGAATTGCGGGTCAAGGAAACCGACCGGCTTGCGGCCCTCGCATCCAACCTGCGCGCGTTCGGCGTGCCCGTTGAAGAACAGCCCGACGGGCTCATCATCCAGGGCGGCGCCCCCATCCACGGCGCCCGAGTGGAAAGCATGGGCGACCACCGGATTGCCATGGCCTTCGCAATCCTGGGATTGTTCGCGGAAGGCAACAGCCTCATCTGCGACACCGACTGCATCAAAACCTCCTACCCCGGCTTTGAAAAGGACCTCTCGCATGTTTTGTCCGGAGATGTCTCGAGCAAATTCCGCTTCAAACTCGGCCTGAGCAGGCTGATGAAACGCGCCGCCTCGAAAAAGCAAACGGAAACAGTCCCCGTGGGTGACACAAAAGTCGGCCCACCCAGAGGCGGGCAAAAAAAATCATGATGAATCCCGTAATCGCCATCGATGGCCCTGCAGCCTCCGGCAAAAGCACCGTGGCCCGCAAGCTGGCTGGACGTTTGAATTATGTTTATGTCGATACCGGAGCCATGTACCGCGCCTATGCCTGGCTGGCCCTCGAGAAAAAGATTGATCCCGGCTCCCGCCCGGCCGTGAGCCAGTTGATCGAAGAGCATCCGCTCAAACTGTCTCTTCAAAATGGCGCCGTGCTCATGCTCTTGAATGGAACCGACCCGGCCCCCTTTATCCGTGGCGAGCGCGTGAACACCGCGGTTTCAAAAATCGCCTCCATCCCCGAGCTGCGCGAAAAGCTGGTCATCGCCCAGCGCATTCTGCGCAACCAGGCCCCGCTTGTGATGGAAGGGCGGGACATCGGAACTGTTGTGTTCACCGACACGCCCTACAAGTTCTTTCTGGATGCCGATCCGGAAATACGGGCGCAACGGAGGGAGCAACAAGGCCAGAGCGACACCGTGACCCAGCGGGACAACCTGGACCGCAACCGGATGGTGGCGCCGCTCATCAAGGCGGCCGATGCCGAAAAAGTCGATGCCACCCATGATTCGGCGGATAAAATCGTGGAGAAAATCCTGCTCTCCTGCGCCAGCAAAGGCCTCGAGGCCGCCAAACCCTGACAAATCGCAAACTCATGTTCTTCTGGTACCACTCGATCCGAAATTTTTGCTGGGCGTATTTCAGGATTTTTCACGACCTCCGCCACACGGGCATGCGAAATCTGCCGGCCGGGGGCGGCTATGTGATTGCCTCGAACCACGTCAGTTTTTATGACCCGCCTGCGGTGGGCTGCGGCATCCCCCGCGAAACCCATTATCTCGCCCGCAAAACCCTGTTTGCTCCGCCGATCATGGACAAGCTTCTGCCGACGCTCAAAGCCATGCCGGTGGACCAGGACAAGCCCGACATGACGGGCCTGAAAAATATGATCGGGGTGCTGAAAAGCGGCGATCCCGTGGTGCTTTTTCCCGAAGGTTCCCGGAGCTATGATGGACAACTGCAGGAAGGCCTGCCCGGCGTCGGCTTGCTTGTTGCCAAAGCGGGCGTGCCGGTGGTGCCCACGCGGATTTTCGGAGCGCGCGAAGCCTGGCCTCGCGACGGAAAGATCAAGCTCTGGCGCCCGATCGAGGTCGTGTTCGGCCCACCGCTGGATTTCAGCGGTTCGGATGAGGTCAAACGAAAAGACTACCAAGCCATTAGCAATAAAATAATGGCCGAGATCGCAAAACTCCGCCCCGAAACCCTGCCCTGCTGAGATATTTTTTGCAGTCCAAGCCCTGTAATGGCCGCCCCAATGGGTCGATCCCGAAACCCCGTCAAGTTCCTATCTGCTCCTGTTATGCAGTAAAACCTTTGCGCCTTGGCGTCTTTATTCGTACTCCGGACGAATCCATCCATTGGCGGACGCGAGACCTGTTTTGCCCATCCGCGTCCATCCGTGGTTCTGCTTTCTTAACACTGAATTCCGCATTCTGAATTCCGCTCCCCTACTCCCCCACTTCGGCCGCGGTCACGGCCCCGCAGATGCCGCGCTTGGTGTCTTCGATGAACTTTCTGAACAGTTCGACATCCGGTGTTTGCAGGCCAGGCTCCGCGGCAATGGCTTCCAGAGCCTGCTTCCGATTTTTGCCCGAATTAAAATAAATCTCGTACGCGTGCCAAATCTGTCGGCGTCGGGTCGGATCGAAGCCCCGGCGCTTTAAACCCACCCGGTTCAAACCGCAAACGGTGTTCGTCGCCACCGCCATGCAATACGGCGGCACGTCCAGCCCGATCCGGGTCTGGCCCCGCACCATGACATACTCGCCGATCCGCACAAACTGATGCACCACAACCGCTCCTCCCAGGAACGCGTAATCCCGCACTTCCACATAACCGCCTAACAAGACATTATTTACAAGAATAACATGATTGCCGAGGACACAGTTGTGCGCCAGATGCGACCCGGCCATCAGATAACAGTTGTCGCCCACAACCGTCGAAGTGCCTTCCTTCGTCCCGCGGTGGATCGTGGCGTATTCCCGGATCACATTGTTGTCCCCGATCCGAACATGGGTTTTGACATTATTGAAGGACAGATCCTGCGGTTCGGCTCCAATAACGGCCCCGTAGCCGATCTGGTTCCCCGACCCGATCTTCGTCCAGCCGGTGATGACCGCACGGGCCCGGATCTCGCATTTTTCTCCGATCTCCACATGCTCGTCGATGAGTACGTCGGGACCGATCACGGCGCCCTCGGCGATTTTTGCCTTGGGATGAACAATGGCGCGCGGATGAATCATGCGAATCTGAAATCCAACGGGTTAAATTTGAAAGGATTCACAGGTATCCGGCTTCCTTGAAACTGTAATAAGCGGGTCGGCTGCAACCTGCAACCCCCAGTATAATATGGTCCACCAACTCAATCTGCATAAGACGTGCAGCTTCGCGCAAACGCACCGTAAAGTCCAGATCGGCGTTGCTGGGCGAAGGGTCGCCCGAGGGATGATTATGTACAATCATGATCCCGTACGCCTGCCGGACAATGCCCACCTTCAGGATGTCGCGCGGATGGGCCACTGTTTCGTTTACCGTCCCGGCGCTGACCTCCTCCATTGCCATCAACTTGAGCCGTGTGTTGAGCGCCAGCACCCGCATGGATTCGTAGGGCAACTGGCGCAATTCTTCGCCCAGCAATTGTTGGACGTCCGAGGGCGTCTCCACCGGAATGTCCGAGGCCTGGCATTTGGCCAGCCGCCCGGCCAGTTCAAACGACGCCTTCAACTGAACCGCCTTGGCCAGACCCAGCCCCTTGACCCGCGACAACTCGACCGCCTCCGCCCGGCAGAGCTGGGTCAGGTCCGTGTATTTTCGCAAAAGTTCGTCGGCGATATCCAGGGCCGACCTCCCCCTCATGCCGGTGCGAAGCAATATGGCCAGGAGCTCCGCGGTCCGGAGCGATTCTGCTCCCTTTTTCCAAAGCCGTTCCCTCGGACGTTCGTCGTTGGGCATTTCCTTGATCTGTGACATAAGAAGGTTCTCCGCTTGTTTTCATAAAAAACTAGCGGGAGCATCCTTCATTTTCCGCGACAGATTTGTTAATTCCTCAAGACTTTTATAGGGAATGGGTTTCAGGTTCTTTTCCGCGCGAAACCAGGTCATCTGGCGTTTAGCATATTGGCCGGTGTGGAGGATGATTTTCTCCAGGCATTCCTCCCGCCCAATCCCGCCCGACAGATGTTCTGCAATTTCGAGATAACCAATGGCCTTGGCCGACTGCGACTCCCGCCAGCCTGGAATCTGCAAGAGCGTCTTCACCTCCTCCGGCCAGCCGGAATCCCACATCTTGCACACCCGCTCCGCAATCTGCCTCAGATTCAATTCCCGCTCGGGCTGAAGAAAAATGCCGCCGACATACGGGAGCAACGCAGGTTTCTTTTCCTGCTGCCATTCAGAAAGCGGGCGACCCGTATGCAACACGACCGCCAGCGCGCGAATGATGCGCCGGGGATTTTTCAAATCGGCATGCTCACACCATACGGGGTCCAACTTCCGGATCTCGGTCTGAAGCCGTTCGAGCGGCCAGGTTGACAACTCTTTGACTTGTTCGGGGTCCGACTCGGGCGCGGGCGACAGCCCCTCGCGCAGCGCGCGGACGAACAAACCGGTTCCTCCGACCCAAAGCAGCGGCTGCCGGTCGCCCACATCCTTTACAACTTTTTTCGCGGCCTTTAAATAATCCGCCACACTAAAAGGGCTTGCAGGCTCTGCGATATCCAAAAGATGATGCGGGACCTGGGCGCGCTCCGCCGCCGGGGCTTTTCCGGTGCCAATATCCATGCTGCGATAAATCTGGAACGCATCGACCGAACAAATCGCCGCCCCCCAGCACTGCGCCAATTCCAGCGCCAGCGCGGATTTGCCCGAGGCCGTAGGGCCGGTAATTAAGAAAGGGGGCATCAAAAATCCCTCTAATAGGGCTAGAAATCAATTGACTCACAGAGAGTCGAGATATTTATGGATCGGCACGTATAAAGATTTAAGGTGTCTGCATTCGATGCAGTGGCAGAGATGGTTGCAAAGAATATAGTTCCATAAACCATTTGATGAATAAAGCAGCATTAGGAGAGCTTGGGTCCAGAATTTTTCTGGTTAAAGCCCTACCCGGTGACTGTCCAGGCTCGTCTTGCCAAGCTAGCCATGTGTACAGATTTGCCTTATCTCTATGACAATCTCGATATTGAGCTCCCTTGTCTCTTGCATCGCTAGCCGACTGAACGGCATGTTGCCAAATAGCTGCACTGGCATCGGGAACTAAATATTGCAAGAAGACTTCTAATGCACCACTAGAAACATTGTCCGGCATGACCCATAATCCAATACGTTTCTCATCATCATTGTCAATAATCAGACCTTGTGTTGGCAAATCCTTTGGAAGTTTTGGAAAAAGACGGCTGCAATGATGCTTAAAACTCGAATATCTTGAAGCAGCATGCTCATCAGCATCCAACATAATGCCAAGCGCGCTAATTGTCGGATCTTTAATTAATGTTGTAATGTAATCCTGTGCTAGAATCTCATCGACGGAATGCCCAATATCAATAAAAACTGGAGACGCGTTCCTGTCCGATGGCCAATCGATATGATGTTGCATCAATCCAACAACCGAATACAAATCGTCTTGCCCCTCAACTATAAGTCTTTTGGGGTTGTCTGACTTCGCCATTACCGAACCTCGATTTTCCGTGCAGATGCCATTTTAATTTCACCTTCACTATACGGAACGGATTTTTTCTTGCCTGCTTCTATCCTTTGCAGTGTTACGCGATATTGCGGGTCAAGATCGCCAACGCATATTTTCGCAAGGCTGTCCACACAATCAGAACTATGTGTTGTTGCAAATATTTGCACATTCAATGCTTTAGCGGACTCATATAACAAACTCCACATTTGCGACATGACTGTATAATGCAGGCCAGTGTCAATTTCATCCACAAGTAATACTCCACCCTTGGAATTTGAGATGGCTATGGCCAAAGCTAACATGCGCCACATTCCATCACCCATGCTCCCTATCGGGACAGGTTGTTCATGACCTTTTAGTTTTATCTTGAATCCCCCACGAGTCGGAACACTGTAATAATCACTAGTAGATTGAGATGCAATACGCTCAATATTGGGGTCTAGAAATTGAATTGCTTTCATCACCAAAGCTTCGTTTGGAGTAAGCGCAACCTTATCCCACATCTTTACCAATTCGTTGGCATTTAAGGATTCAGTTGTAATAAATTGAGCGCGTTCAGAATCATCATTAACCCTGCCACGTATTCTGCGCGGCATCTCAAATGTTTCGGACGATATCCCTCCCTTACGAGTAATAGGAATTATTGTAGTGGGAACCTGAGTGCCCGTAACGTGCATCACTAGTGGGAAGCGGTTTGGTGGTGCTTGGAGTCGTATGGAATCGCGATCTTTCTGCGTGGGTTCAGCAATTTCAAATTCTATAACCCTTTTGGGCGATTGATTTCTTGCCGACAAAGTGATTCTAGAACCGACATGCAGATCATGCCCCGTAAATAAATGGCAAATATCTATTTCCGGTTCCAGGTCTCTCTGACGGTCATTTGGCAACTGTTCTCCGCGTCTCCAAAGTAGCCGCCAGATTGATTCGGGGTCTCCTCTGGAGGTTAATAGGTAAATTGCCTCCAGAACCGATGTTTTGCCGCTATTGTTCCCTCCTACCAGAAGGTTAATTACCCCAAGTTCGCTCATTTCAAAGTGGCTAAACCCTCTGTATCCTTGAATATCAATAGATTGAATCATTGGTGCTTTTGTATCCCCAAGGTTAAAGGCGGTTTAGCTTTAGTCAAATCCCTTTCAACTTTTATGCCCAAACCCTCAAAAGTCCGCAATATCCGTCCGGCAACACGGCACTCCTCTTCTTAGAGTGCGCAAAACCGACACACCCCGAAGCGCTGCGCTTTCTGCCCCTCTTCATAGAGGGGACTTCACACACCCCGAAGCGGTCGCCGTGGCGACCTTTCTGCCCCTCTTTCTAGAGGGGATTACTCCCCCCAGGAATTTTCAGTCCTGATGTTCCAGACATTGCAAAGCTCACGCGGAAAATCGGAGAGGAAGCGGGAGGGTTTCTGCCAGGTCTCGCCATAACTGGCGTTGGAACGGATCTGGGGATGGGTCAGGTAAAGCTCGTCCTTCGCCCGGGTCACGGCCACGTAAAACAGGCGGCGCTCCTCTTCCTCGCCCTCGCTTGTCTCCAGCGCGCGGCTGGACGGAAACAGGCCGTCGCACAACATGATCACAAACACAATTTTCCACTCCAGCCCCTTGGCCTGGTGGATGGAACTGAGCTTGATCGCTTCGTTGTCATTGAAAACCGCTCCGGCTGCGGGCTCGGAATCCAGATTGGTCATGAGCGAAAGCTGGGCCAGGAATTCGGAAGTATCCTTGAATCCTTCGGCAAACTGGATGAGCTGGTGCAAATCCTCGAGCCGGTTGGCGTAGTTGGTGTACCGCGACTTGAGAAAGTCCTCATACACCGCATCCAAAACCATTTGGATCAGATGTCCGGGCGCGTCAAGGCCCTCCCGCTCCTTCAATTGCCGGTGCGTTTCACCCCACTGCTGCCAGAATTTGGCCGCCTTCGACGGCACATTGATTTTCTGCCACAGTGCGCCCGCCGCCAGGTCCTGCCACATTTTATGAGCCGTGCGATTCCCAATCCCCGGCAGCATCAGGGCGATGCGCTTGAATGAGACCTCGTCCCGCTCATTGATCGCAAACTTGAGATACGCCGCCGCGTCCTTGATGTGCGCCTGCTCGAAAAATCGCAGGCCCGACGTGATCTGGAAGGGAATGTTGCGGCGCGTGAATTCCATCTGCAATTCCATGGAATGAAAATGAGAACGGTAAAGCACCGCCATTTCGCCCAAATCCGTTCCCTCATCGCGCAACTCAAGGACCCGCTGGGCGACAAACATGGCCTGCTGCCGCGAGTCATCCAGCGAGATCAACGCGGGCTTCACGCCGGAGGGTTTCACCGCCCTGAGTTCTTTGGGGAATTGCCGGGTGTTCTGGGCTATCGTGACATTGGCCAGTTGCAGGATTTCAGGGTTGCTGCGGTAATTGGTTTCGATCCGGATGACCTGGGTGCCGGGGTGGCGGTTGGGGAAACTCATGATGTTTTCAAAATTCGCCCCGCGCCAGGAATAAATACTTTGCGCATCGTCCCCCACCACCATGACCTGATGATGCTGTGCGCCGAGCAAGTCCACCAGATCTGCCTGGATCTTGTTGGTGTCCTGGTATTCATCCACCAGAATATGCCGGAACCGTTCCTGGTAATGCGCGCAGAGATCGGCATGGTCCCGCAGGAGGCGCAGGGTTAGAACCAGCAGATCGTCATAATCCACCGCATTCACCTGCCGTTTCCGCGCGTTGTAGAGGCGCCGGATTTCAAAAATCGGCCCCATGAATTCCGAAAAATAAGGATAGTGGGTCTCCAACAGCTTTTCAGCGGGCAATTCGGTGTTGGCTTCCAGGCTGAAGATGTCCTGCAAAACCTCCGCTTTGGGAAAACGCTTGTCCTTGGGATCGACGGACGAATCGCTCAGGCAGGCCGCCACCAGATCCTTCGCGTCTTCGCGGTCGAGGATGGAAAAATTGCGGTCGAGCTGGAGCCGGTCCGCGTGGCGGCGGATAAGGCGGTGTCCGACATGATGGAAGGTGCCGCCCCAAAGGCGCGACATGTCGTGCGGCAACAAATCTTCGACGCGACGCAGCATCTCCTTCGCCGCTTTGTTGGTAAAGGTCAACAGCAGGATGTTTTCGGGAGAAACGCCGTGCTCCACCAGCCAAGCCACCCGGTATGTCAGCGTGCGCGTCTTGCCGCTGCCCGCTCCGGCAATGACCAGGATCGGCCCCGGCGGCGCGCTGACCGCCGCGAGTTGGTCTTCATTCAGCAGCGAGGCGTAGTCGAGATGCGTGGCGGGCCCGGCTGGAACATGGGGCTTTAACGAGTAATCGATAGACATTCGGCCAGATCCACTTTTTGGTCATACAACGCCTTGCCCACGATGACCCCGTATAAGCCTTCGATTTCATTCAGCAGGCGGACGTCTTCAGCCGAGGACACGCCGCCCGATGCAATCAATTGCACAGGCACAGCCGCATGCATGGCCTTTTGAGCCGCAAGATTTGGACCGGCCAGCATGCCGTCGGTTGAGATATCGGTGTAGATCAAGGTGCCAACCCCCAAGTCCACCACTGCTTTCGCCAAGTCCAGGGCGTTCCATTCCGAAACCTTCACCCAGCCGCGGGTGGCGACCTTGCCGTTCTTGGCGTCGATTCCCACGGCAATCCTATCACCACCGAATTCCTCCACGGCCTCTTTTACAAAATCCAGCGATTCGCAGGCCTTGCTGCCGATAATGGCGCGGGCAACGCCGGCATCGAAGGATTTTTGCAGCGACTTCATGTCGCGCAGTCCGCCGCCCAGTTCGCAGGGGACCGGGATGGATTCACAGATGGCCGCAACCAAGGGAAGATTGACCTGTTCGCCTTTGAAAGCTGCGTCGAGGTCCACGAGATGGAGATATTCGGCCCCCATTTCGTGCCATTGCCGGGCGAAGGAGACGGGGTTCGAGCTGTAAACGGTCTTCCGTTCGGCATCGCCCTGTTCCAGGCGCACCACTTCCCCGCCCATGAGATCGATGGCTGGCAGAATAATCATGACTGCATGATCTTTAGCGGAGGCGGCGTGGTTTGGAAACTTATTTTAATCAGCAGCAAGGCCATCCCGGTCGCATCGTTCGCGTCTGGAACACTCGCGACGTATGTCGGAGCTGGCAAACAAAAGAAGCATGTCGCAGGCGGGACGCCTACGACTGCGGGCAGGATGCCCGCGCTCCCGGTAAATCAATGGAACCATCCTGACGACAAGACGGGAACACACATCTCATCGTCATCACGAGGCCCATCCTGGGCTGCAACGATCCAGTACTTGTACATAACGAGAAGCTTGATAGTGGGGATTGGAATGAAGAAAGGAGTGGCGAGCAGGCTGGATTAAATTCAGCACCTGCTTAGTTAACGATTCTTGCATGAGCGGAAGCCGCTTGAACTGCTATAACCGCACCCGACATGAAGTTAATGGCTGTCAGCCAATTCGGGTCAGGAATTTGTGTGGGCTCGGCAAGGATGATTCCATCCGCCCACTCCTCGTCTGTCCAAAATCCAAATGTACTCACACAATCATCTTCGGTGAAGGGAAGTTTTGGATCGCGAGGGTGGAAGCGAAACTCGCTAACCTCTCGAAACTCCACGCACACAGAGGCTGGTGTGTCGGAAGAAACCCATTCGCCTTTGCCGCGACGCCAATGCAACGAAAGAGTCCGATTTTCAATTGAATAGTGGAGGTCGTGAAAATCGAAGTTATTGTGCAGGTCGAGTTGGCATGGTGGCTGCGACAGATAAATACCGTCAATGATTTCAAAGTCACGATGCATAAATACCTAACAGTGAGTTTATCGAATAAATCCTATGTGCCCTAAAAGGATTCTAAATCTCCCGTTTAAAGTTTAAAGCTTTTTTGGGTTCCCGATTTTCATCCTCTGCGGCTCCGCGTCTTTGCGTGAGAAATGTTTTCCTTGGCTGGACTTAGCGCAAAAATTTCCCTTTTTAAAATGGGACGACACAGTGGACGGCGTAGCGCGGGTGTAACGCCCCATCTCACGGGAATGTCGGAGTTTGCGGCCAACAAAACCCCCTTGTCTTCCCCCTTTTCAGGGGAATGAAGGCAACTTGTTCCAACTCTCAAAAATGGATTTCAATCTTTTTTTCGCACTGTTCGCGTGTTTCGCGGGCAAGGATCAGCCGTGATAAAACTCTTGTGGCCAAAACTTCGTATGTTAAAACCCTTGGCGTGAAGTCTCAGACCTTGAATGTGGCCTACGTCGCCGGATTGGCGCGCATGGAATTAACAAAAGAAGAGGAAGCCCTCTTCCAGACCCAGCTCGGGAACATTCTGGAATATGTCGAGCAATTGCAGCAAATCGACGCCAGTTCGGTTCCGGACACGCCCGTGGATCCGAACCTCCCGACCAATGTCCTGCGCAGCGACGAGGTCAAGCCCTCCCTGCCCGTCGCCGATGCCCTGCAAAACGCCCCAAAAAAAGCCAATAACCTTTTCGTCATGCCGAAAATCGTCGAATGAGCCTGCACACGTTAACAATCAAACAATTACGCGCCAAACTTTCCGCGCGCGAAGTGAGCCCGAAGGAAGCCGTCCAGTCCGTGCTCAAAAGCATCGAGTCCCGGGACTCAAAAATAAAGGGCTACCTGCGGGTCAACGCGGAAGACGCCCTGAATCAGGCGGAAAAGGCCGACGTCACAAAGCCGCTCGGCGGCGTGCCCATCGCCATCAAGGACAATATCAATGTCAAAGGCGAACGCTGCACCTGCGCCTCCAAAATTCTGGAGCACTACGTCGCACCCTATGATGCCACGGTCATTCAAAAGCTGAAGGCCGCCGGCGCCATTCTGCTGGGCCGGACCAACATGGACGAGTTCGCCATGGGCTCTTCAACCGAGAATTCCGCCTATCAGGAAACCCGAAACCCGTGGAACACCGAATACATTCCCGGAGGCAGCAGCGGCGGCTCCGCGGCTGTGGTCGCGGCAGATGAGGCCATCGCGGCCCTGGGTTCCGACACCGGCGGTTCGATCCGCCAGCCGGCGGCGCTCTGCGGATGCGTGGGGATGAAACCCACCTATGGCCGGGTGTCACGCTATGGCCTCGTCGCTTTTGCCTCCTCTCTCGACCAAATCGGCCCCTTCTCCAAGACCGTCGAGGACAACGCCCTGCTCCTGAATGTGATTGCCGGCCAGGACCCGATGGAAAACACCAGTCGGCCCGTCGCGGTGCCGGATTTTACCGCCGGACTCGGCAAGCCTGTCAAAGGACTCAAGATCGGCATCCCCACTGAATATTTCATCGACGGCATGGACAAGGAAGTCGAAGCCAGCGTGAGGAAATCCATCGATTGGTTTGAATCGCAGGGCGCTGAGATTGTAAAAATCTCCCTGCCCCACACCCGCGCCGCCATTGCCGTCTATTATATCATCGCCACGGCGGAAGCTTCCGCCAACCTCGCGCGCTTCGACGGCGTGCGCTACGGATTGCGTTCGCCCGAAGGCAGCGACCCGCTTTCGGTTTATCGCAAAACCCGCGCCCTGGGCTTTGGATCGGAAGTCAAGCGCCGCATCATTCTCGGCACCTATGTCCTGAGTTCCGGCTATTACGACGCCTATTATAACCGGGCGCAAAAAGTCCGGCAGCTCCTCCGCCGGGATTTCACCGAGGCCTTCAAAAAGTGCGATCTCATCCTGACGCCCACATCGCCCACCCCCGCCTTTAAAGCGGGTGAAAAGAGCGATCCTCTTCAAATGTATCTGGCTGATATCTTCACGATTGCCGTGAATCTGGCCGAGGTCTGCGGGATCTCGCTTCCTTGCGGGTTTTCAGGAAAAAACCTGCCCATCGGACTGCAACTGATCGGCCCGCACTTTGAGGAAGTCAAACTTTTACAGGCCGCCCACGCCTACGAACAGGCGCACGACTGGTTCAAGCGCCGGCCTAAATTCCAGGAATAAGCGCAAGGATTTGGAAACCTAACA